>CANRBW010000050.1 GCA_947628975.1 uncultured Oscillospiraceae bacterium
CCGCTCCGCCCGCCGGGGCGCGGCGGGACCCGCGCCGGTCCTGACCCCCGCCAGCGCGGCGGCGGCCGCGGCGATGTGCTCCGGCGTGGTGCCACAGCACCCGCCCACGATGGCCGCCCCGGCCTCCACGAGCTGGACCAGTTTTCCGGCGAAGTAGTCCGGCTTGCCCTGGAACGCCACCCGGCGGCCCAGCACGGTGGGATAGCCCGCGTTGGGCATCACCGACAGCGGGGTATCCCCCAGGTCCAGCCCCCGGATGAATTGCAGGAGGTGGTTGGGCCCCGACACGCAGTTGAAGCCCACCGCGTCCACCCCGGGCAGGGCGGCGGCCCGGCGGAACAGGTCCCGGCCGGCGTGGCCCTCCCGGGTGACCCCGTCGTACCCCACCGCGAAGGAGACGATCAGGAAGGACTCCGGACAGCGGGCCTTGAGGAAGGCGGCCAGCTGGCCGATCCCCTCGTCGGTGGGCAGGGTCTCGGCCAGGAAGCAGGTCACCCCCTGGGCCAGGAACCGCTCCGCCAGCCGGACGTAGATCTCCCCCCGGCCCACGGCCTCCCCGTCGGGGGCGGGGCCCAGGTCGGCGAAGACCAGCGCCCCGTAGGGCTCCGCCGCCTCCCTGGCCAGGCGGCAGGCTGCGGCGATGACCTCCCCGGCCAGCGCCTCCCCGCCCTGGGCCAGGTCGCCGCCCAGGGAGAAGGTGTTGGTCTTCACCGCCCGGCACCCCGCCTCCAGATAGGCCCGGTGGATGGCCAGGACCTCCTGGGGGTGGTCCAGACAGGCCAGCTCGCACCTGGCCTCCGCCCGGCCCGGCAGGGCGGCGTAGCAGGTGCCCATGGCCCCGTCGAACAGCAGGGGCCGCCCCTGGGCCAGTTCCTCCCGCGGGTTCATTCTCCCAGCACCTCCCTGGCGATCTCCACCGACCGGCGGGCGTCCTTGGCGTAGTAGTCGGCCCCCATCCGCGCGGCGTACTCCGCCGTCAGCACCGCGCCCCCCACCATCACCGCGGGGGGATGGGGCAGGGCCTTCAGCCGCGCGATGGTCTCCTCCATGGCGGGGAGGGTGGTGGTCATCAGGGCGGACAGGCCCACCAGCCTGACCTCCTCCCGGACCGCCGCCTCCGCCACCGTCTCCGGCGGCACGTCCCGGCCCAGGTCCACCGCCTCGTAGCCGTAGTTCTCCAGCACCGTCTTCACGATGTTCTTGCCGATGTCGTGGATGTCCCCCCGGACGGTGGCCAGGATCAGCCGCCCCTTCCGCACCGGGGCGGTCCCCCGCTGGGCCACCCGGTCCCGGATCACCCCGAACACCGCCTGGGCGGCCTGGGCCGCGCTGAGGAGCTGGGGCAAAAAGGCCCGCCCCGCCTCGTAGTCCTCCCCCACCCGGTCCAGGGCGGGGCCAGCTCCTCCTCCGTCTCCAGGGCCTGTCTGGCCAGCCGGGCCGCGTCCTCCCGGAGGCCCCGCAGGATGGCCTCGTCCAGGGTGATCTCCCCCCCGGCTCCGGCGGGGCTCTCCCCGCCGGGGGTCCAGCCGGCGAACCGCGCCACATACCCCGCGCACTCCCTATCCTCCCCGGACAGGGCCCGGAAGGCGGCCACCGCGTCCATGGTCTCCCGCTGGTTGGGGTTGACGATGGGCAGGCTCAGCCCCGCCCCCAGGGCCTGGACCAGGAAGTTCCGGGTGATGAGGGGGCGGTTGGGTAGGCCGAAGGAGATGTTGGACACCCCCAGCACCGTCCGCAGTCCCAGCTCCCCGGTCACCGTCCGCACCGCCCTCAGGGTCTCCCCGGCCTGGTCCTGCTGGGCGGAGACGGTGAGGGTGAGGCAGTCGATCCACACGTCCTCCTTAGGAATGCCACAGGTCAGCGCCGCTTCCAGGATCCGCCGGGCGATGGCCACCCGGCCCTCCGCGGTCTCCGGGATGCCGTCTTTGTCCAGGCAGAGCCCCACCACGGCGGCGCCGTATTTTCGGACGATGGGCAGCACCCGCTCCAGTGTCTCCCGGTCCCCGTTGACCGAGTTCACCACCGCCTTGCCGTTGTAGACCCGCAGACCGGCCTCCAGCGCCGCCGGGTCGGAGGAGTCCAGCATGAGGGGCAGGGAGACCGCGCTCTGGACGCGCTTGACCACCCTGGGAAGCGTCGCCGCCTCGTCCACGCCGGGACAGCCCACGTTCACATCCAGGAGGTCCGCCCCCGCGTCCTCCTGCTGGACCGCCAGCTCCAGCACATAGTCCAGATCCCCCGCCAGCAGGGCCTGCTGAAGGCGCTTTTTGCCGGTGGGGTTCACCCGCTCGCCGATGACTCGCACCCCGTCGATCCGGCAGGGGCGGGCCGGGGTGCACACAAAGCTGGCCGCCTCGTAGACCCGCGCCGCCGGGGCCAGGTCCGCCACCGCCTCCCTCAGGGCCCGGATGTAGGCCGGGGAGGTGCCGCAGCACCCGCCCAGGAGGGTGGCTCCCGCCTCCACGCAGGGGCGCATGGCGGCGGCGAAGGCCTCCGGCCCCATGTCGTAGTGGCCGTCGGCCGGGTCGGGGAGGCCGGCGTTGGGCTTGGCGATCACCGGCAGACGGGTGTTCCGGGCCACCTCCGCCACCAGGGGGGCCAGCCGGTCCGGCCCCAGGGAGCAGTTCAGCCCCACGGCGTCCGCCCCCAGCCCCTCCAGCGTCCTGGCCATGGAGGCCACCGTACAGCCGGTGAAGGTGCGCCCGTCCTCCTCAAAGGACATGGTGACCAGGACCGGCAGGTCGGTGTTTTCCCGGACCGCCAGCACCGCGGCCTTGGCCTCGTAGAGGTCGGTCATGGTCTCCACCACCGCCAGGTCCGCCCCGGCGTTTGCCCCGGCCACGGCGATCTCCCGGAACAGGGCGTAGGCCGCCTCAAAGGAGAGGCCGCCCATGGGCTCCAACAGCTCCCCCAGAGGGCCGATGTCCACCGCCACCCGCGTCCCGGTCCCGGCGGCGGCCGCCCTGGCCGCCGCCACGGCGCCGCCCACCACCTCCTCCACCGTCCGGCCCCACCGGGCCAGCTTCCTGGCGTTGGCACCGAAGGTGTTGGCGTAGATCACGCCGCTGCCCGCCTGGATATACTCCCGGTGGATGGCGGCCAGCGTCTCCGGGTGGTCCAGCCCCCACAGCACCGGCTCCGCCCCGGCGGGGAGCCCCCGCTTTTGCAGCTGGGTGCCCATGGCCCCGTCCAACAGCACCAGGCCCTCTCGCCCCAAATCAAATGCCACAGCGCTCTCCTCCCTTGCGCAGGGCGCAGTCCTCCCTGCGCCCGCAGTAGTCGCATCCCCGGATCCTGGCCGCCTGGGGCCGGTCCGCCAGCCCCACCACCGCGGTGACCGACTTGGCCGGACTCAACAGCAGGCTGTCCGTCACCCGGACCCCTGCCCGCCTGGCCGCGTCCAGGGCGGCGCAGACGGCGGGCTGGAGGGCCAGGGGCAGGTCGCCATAGCCGGGGCTGAACCGGTCGGTGAGATAGGCCCCGGCGAAGCGCGCCCCGATCTCCCGCTCCGCCGCGTCGCAGGCGGCCTCCGCCAGCGCCGAGCCGTAGCCGTCCAACAGCACCGCCCTGGCCATATCCCTGGCCTGCCACGCCCGGAGGAGGGCGTCCAGCTCCGCCCCGGCGGTGCAGACCATCAGCGCCGCCCTCCGGCAGTCGGCCAGCATCCGCTCCGCCGTCCGCCCCGTCAGGGTCACCTCTGTGCCCCGGAGGGCGATGCCGCCCTCTCCCCGGTCCAGCTCCCAGACCCGCCAGACCCAGCGGGGGGCTAGGCGCCCCTCCACCTCCCCGGCCACCCGCTCCATCTCCCGGCGCAGGGCCTCCGGCGGCGTCCCCCGGACCCCGGCGTAGCGCAGTGCCTCGTCGATGTCGGCCCTCATGGACGCCCTCCTCTCCGATTTTCCTATCATGTGACTATGTTGAGTATACCATCCCCCGCCCCCGCCGTCAACCACGCCCCGCCGCTCCGCCCCTTTTCGGCCAGGTTTTTTCCTCCGCCCCGCGCGACCGCCCCGGCCCGCCGGCGTCCCAAACTACCGGATGAAGCGATCATCTCAATGGCGCCGACAGATGTGCGCGCAAAGAGAGCGGCGGACGACCAAGTCGCCCGCCACCCTTTGTGTCATCTCTCCCCGCAAGGCCCCGGTCGGTCCGCTTTTGCCGTCTCCGCCGGGCGGATGGCCCGGGCCGGTCAGACCGGCTCCTTTCCCTCCTCGTTGCTCCTCGCCACCTCGGCCAGGCGGCGGGCGTATTCCTCCTTCAGGTCCTTGGGCGCCATCAGGCGCATCCGGCGGCCGTACTGGAACAGCCAGCCCCAGAAGGGCGGGCTGACCTGCACCGGCACGGTGCACCGGCAGGTCTTGTCGTCCACCCGGACGATGGGCGCGTCCTCCCCGAACCGGTCCATCACCGGGGCCACCAGGCCGTCGTCAAAGGTCAGGGTCACCACCCGCTCCGGGCCGGAGTACATCTTGAAGGCCCGGTCGGCGTAGGCGGGCACCTTGGCCCTGGCCCGAATCGCGGCCACCGACACCAGCTCCGGCTCGATCTCGGTCCGCTCCATCCGGTCTATGCGGTACACGCTGGGCCCCTCCCGGTCCGGAGAGATGGCCATGAGGTAGTATCGGTCCTCCACAAACACCAGCGCCACCGGCTCCACCACATACCGGCGCTTGTCCCGGTGGTAGATCCGCTCCCGCTTCTCGTTCAGGTCGTAGTAGAAGAACGAGGCCTTCTGCCCCTGGGCAAGGGCCTCGTTGAGGGTGCTGACCGTATAGTACACCGCCTCGTTGCTGTATTTGCGGGCGTTGAAATGCACCACGCTCTGCTTGAGCAGCTGGGCCCGGTTGCTGCCGCCGAGGGCGGCCACCTTCTCCGCCAGCTCCTCCGTCTTCTTCTCCGTGATGAACCGGGCGGCCTGGACCGCGTCCATGAGGATACGCAGCTCCGGCACGCTGAAGGAGCGGTCCTCGATGTAATACCCCTTCTGCCGCTGGCAGGTGACGGACATCACCTCGTAGCCCTGTTCGTTGAGCAGGGCGATGTCCTTGGCCAGCGTCCGGCGGTCGCAGGAGACCCCCTTGTTCTGTAGATAGGCCAGGATGTCCTTGGTCTTCAGGGGATGCTCCTCGTCGGATTCCGCCCGGAGCATCTCCAGCAGGAACAGCATCTTCATTTTTTGCAGCTTTGACTTGGCCACAGTATCGCCTCCCGTGGGGATCCAGGCTGTTTTCGTCCTCTTTCGGAAAAATTATACCAAATCTCTCCCGGTCTATCAAACCCGAATTGTCACAATTTCGCGACAGCTCCCCCAGACCCACAGCCCGCCCCCAAGCCCCGGCCGCCGGCCCTCTCCCCTCCCTTCTCAAGTTCTCCCGGCAGGAACGTGTACTTTTGCGCAGGGGCGTTTTGGCGGCCAGATGGCTTCAAATTGGGACCGAAACGGTTGAATAAGGAAGAAATCGGTGGTATACTGGACCCACCGGCCGAGTTGCGAAAAAGTACACTTTTTTGCAACCCCCGCGGCCCTCGCCCCACGCGCGGGGCGGCAGCGGAGCGTGATCGAAGGCCGTGGATACGGCATATCATGGCCCGATGAAAAACCCAGTTCAAACCAGAAAGCGGAGGCGGAGAAAATGCGGGACACAGGTTGGAGACAGTGGAAAGGTCTTGTCGCGGGGGGCCTGTTGGCCGTGCTTGCCACCGGCCTTTTTGGAACGGCCCTCGCGACCACCGGCAGTCAGTCCGTTGTGGCGGACTACAACAACATCCAGGTCACTCTGGACGGCGAGATCGTCCAACTGGTGGACGCGAACGGCGCCCCTGTGGAGCCCTTCGCCATCAGCGGCACGACCTACCTCCCCGTTCGGGCCGTGGCCAACGCCCTGGGGCTCAACGTGGGATGGGATCAGGAGACTGCCACGGTGGTCCTCACCCGGCCCGAGTCCCAGAGGGCGATCTACATCACCCGCACCGGCAAGAAGTATCACTACGACAGTTCCTGCAACGGCGGCACCTATTGGGAGGTGCCGTACGATACAGCCATCGGCTTCGGGCTTGAGCCGTGCGAGAAGTGCGTCTTGACCGCCTGAGCTCCGCCGCGCCCCGATCGTCACCCACCCAAACGGCCCTGTGGATCGTGTGCGCGCAAAGGCCCTGGAACGCTGCCGTTCCAGGGCCTTTGTCTGCGCGGTTCGCGCGGCGGGCCTTTGGCCCGCTTTACAGCAAAAACTGTTCAAACCCCGTCATTTCGAGGATCTCCTTCACCGCGGGATTGACCTGCTCCAGTTTCAAGTTTCCGTTCAGGGCCTTGTACATCATCAGCATCACCCGCAGACCCGCGGAGGAGATGTAGTCCAGGCCCTTGGCGTTGACGGTGCAGGAAGTCACGCCCTCCTTCACGCTCTCGAACCGCTCCAGCAGCTCCGGCGCGGTGATGGAGTCCAACCGGCCCCGCAGGGTGATCACCATCTGGTCGCCGTGGGCTCTGGCGCTGAGGCCGAAGGTCTCGCCGTCGTAGTTCGCCTCGGCCTCCTGGTACGCTTCGTCGGGGGTGAAGATCCAGATGTATACGTCCTTCAGCGACTTGACGTACCCCGCCTTCACCTCATCGGAGAGGTCCGCCATGCTGTGGATCTCCGTCACATAGTCGGCCACCGGCACCCGCTCCCACTTGAGGCCCACCGAGCGCAGGAAGTTCGTGACGGTGTTGGTGCTGGTCTCGTAATCAAAGGCCAGAATGGTCATGTTCTGCACTTCGATCTTGGTGTCCGACTGCTTGGCGTACACCTCCATGGTCTTTTGCAGGTCCTCAAAGGCGGCCTTGCCGCGAATGGCCGTCAGGGCGGCCATGAACAGCGGGTTCGCGTCGGGGTCGGAGGTGATCCACCGCCCGCCGAACTCCTTGAGCAGACGGCGGATGTTGGCGCAGAGCTCGGTCAGTTCGGAGTTGCTCAGATAGGTGAGCAGTCCGTCGGACAGGATAGTGATCTCCCCCTTGACCGAACCCAGCGCGTCCCGAAGGGCGCGGTAATTGGTCGCGTCCGCGCTGTGGAATTCCTTGTTCCGGATGCCCCGCTCGGCGCACATCTCCCCCAGGATCGGGGCGATCTCGTCGATCACGATGGGCAGGTCACAGCCGATGTAGCGCATATCCCGAAACGGCTCGTCCAGGGCGCGGGGGGTGTAGCCGCAGCCGATGTCGACCACGGTGCTGTTTTTGTAGTTCTCCACGATTTTGTTGATGGCGCGGAAGCGGGTCTCCGTCATGGCGGTCATATCCAGGCTGAGGGCCACCTTCTGCTCCTCCGTGCCGATCAGGGAGTCGGCGTCGATGCCGAACTTCTTCGCCAAAATCGGCGCGTCCGGGTCCCCCGCGATACACAGATGCAGCAGCATGGATTTTGCCGTGTTGTATATCGGATTGGCCTGTTCCCTGAAGTCTTTTTCGCTCGTTTGCATATCGATCACCTCAATCAAATTTCTTGAGCGCAATGGGTTTCGTCATTCTGCCAAGAATGACGAAACCACCTAGGTGGTTTCGCCGCGAGCCGACTTTCGTCACGCCCACAGCCACGGGTATTGTACTACGCCTGGCAGGATATGGCAAGAGCGTTTCGCGAAAAGGCGCAAATTTTTCCACCGACGCGCGCCGGACAAAGGCGGGGATGAAAAACAGGAAAAAGCCCCTGAAACCCGGTGATTTCAGGGACCTTTGGCCGAATGTAATGATGGGGTCTTGATTTCCTTCGGAAAACCAAATCGAAGCCCAGCGCAGCGGGTTCGATTTGGAAAGGAGGAGCAGCGGAATGAGCGCGCTCTGACTTTTTGAAAAAAAGTCGGAGCAAGCGATATAAAGCTTGCTCCGACGTGGTCGGAGTGGCGGGACTTGAACCCGCGGCCTCTTGGTCCCGAACCAAGCGCGATACCAAACTTCGCCACACCCCGTAGCAAAGACATATTATAGGGTGTTTTCGGCCGCTTGTCAAGTGTGGAATCGCAGCATATCCCCTTCGATCTCACCGGTCAGCCGTCCGCCGTCCCAGAGCCAGGCGAGATAGGAGCGCACGGTGCTGCCCACCAGGGCGTGCTGTTCGAAGGTCATGGTCAGACCGTAGCGGGCAAAGAGCCGGCTCAGAAGCTGCTCAAAGGTCACCGGCTCCCGGCACAGGGCCAGGATCTCCTCCCCGATCTGCCGGACCGCGTCGATATTGACCTGGGCCAGCGGGGCGATGTCCTCGGTGACGGCGGCGTGGGCGGGGACGAAGCGGGCGGCGGACATGGTCTTGACCCGCTCCAGCGTGTCCAGATAGGCGGCCACGTCGTAGAGAAAGCCGATCCGGTACTTCTCCAGCGTCTCCCGGCTGGAGAGGCAGTCGGCCAGAAACAGGGTGTCGTCCGGGGTGCGGAAGCCCACCATATCGAAGAAGTGGCCGGGGAGCTCCACCATCTGGAACCCCTGGGGCAGACACTGGGGGGTCAGGGGGGCGGCGTCGCTCTCCTGGGCCAGGAGGAACTTGTGGCGCAGGACCTTGGGGGGATAGCCCCCGTAGAGGAAGGCCGGCTCCAGCACCGGGGCGCGGGTGAAGGCGCACTCCACGCCGGGGGCGTAGACGGCGCAGCCGGTCTGGGCCTGGAGGTAGCGGTTGCCGCCGATGTGGTCGGCGTTGGAGTGGGTGTTGTAGATGGCCTGGAGCTTCCAGCCCTGGGCGTCCAGGATCTGGCGGACTTTGCGGCCCGCGTCCTTGTCGTTGCCGCTGTCGATGAGGCAGACCCTGTCCTCCTCCAGCCGGACCAGGCCGATCTTGGCCGGGCTCTCGATATAGTAGTCGCGCTGGGACAGCTGGACCAGCTCGTACACCGCACCTCTCCCCTTTCCGTTACGCCTTGGGCTTGATGTCCCCCGCCTTGGTCAGGGCCCACTTGGTCAGGCTGGGGCCCACCAGCTCGTAGATCAGCACCCCGAAGAGCACGATACTGCGGATCATGGGCCCCACCGACCCCAGGGCCGCGCTGGCCCCCACCTGGGCGGACATCCCCAGGGCCACCCCCGCCTGGGGCAGCAGGGTGATGCCCAGATAGCGCTGCACGTCGCTGTTCTGGTGGGCCAGCTTACTGCTGAAGCGGGCGCCGCCGTACTTGCCCAGAGACCGGGCCAGCATATAGACCACGCCGATCCCCACCACGGCCAGGTCGGAAAACACGTTCAGGTCCAGCGCCGCGCCACTGAGCACGAAGAAGAGGGTCAACAGCGGGGCCGACCACTTGTCCGCCCGGCTCATCAGGTCCTCCGAGACGTCGCAGGTGTTGCAGAACACCGTCCCCAGCATCATCAGCACCAGCAGGGACGAGAAGGTCACCTTCAGCCCGGCGATCTCCAGCTCCAGCATGGACAGGGCCACGCCCAGGATGATGAAGCCGGTGATCAGGGCCACCCGGTTCCGGTTGGAGTGGAAGATCTTCTCCACCCAGGACAGGCAGAAGCCCAGCACCGCCCCCAGGGCCAGGGAGAGCACGATCTCCAGGATGGGCGCGGCCAGCACCGCCATCAGGTCCACCTGGCTGGAGGCCATGGCCTGGGCCGCCCCGAAGG
>CANRBW010000051.1 GCA_947628975.1 uncultured Oscillospiraceae bacterium
GCCCAAGGACAGCCAGGACATCTTCCTCGCCGCCGTGCTGGGCGGCGCGGTGGGCGAGAGCCAGCTGGTGCTGGAGGTCAAGGGCAAGGCCCTGTCCGCCGGGGGCTGGGCCCTGAGGACCGACAAGGGCAGCTTCGTCACCTTCCGGGACGACCTGGACCCCGGCCTCCAGGGCCGGATGTGCCTTCCGGTGACCGACCGGGAGGGCAGCGTGCTGGCCCTCCGGCCCGACCCGGACCACACCGTCCGCTCGGTGCGGATCCAGTCGGCGGAGGCCAGGTACGTCCTCACCGACGGAGGGGAACAGCTCCTGGTGGGGGCGGAGGTCCCGGTCTGGCGCGCCGACCAGGCCGGACAGAGCTACACCGAGTCCTACAAGGAGATCGTCCCCGGCGCCACCGCCCTGTTCTGCTATGACAAGACCGACGCCCTGGTCTCCATCTACCTGACCGGGGACAGCGCCACCGCCGTCACCGCCGTGGCCAAGGAGGGCAGCCGCCCTTTTGACGGCGCCTGGGAGGGGACCCCCACCGCCGTGTATAAAAACGGCCTCCCCTCCTCCCTCTCCGCCGTCAAGCCCTACGACGTGGGCGTCTTCGACCCCCAGACCGGGGTGCTGGAGCTGTCCGACCGGAAGCTCACCGGCATCTACGAAAACGCCGTCCCCAGCCCGGTCAGCCCCCGCACCGTCACCGTGATGGGCTGCGAGGGGATCCAGGTGCTGGACTGCGCCCTGGCGGACCTGGCCGACTTCCAGCTGGGGGACCCGGTGACCCTGCTGCTGGACCGGAACAACCGGGTGGCCGGGGCGGTCTCCCCCGACAAGGCCCAGGACAAGGCCCTGGGCCTGGCCACCGTCACCAAGGGCGACCGGGACTCCTACGGCCAGATCTACACCGCCAAGGTGGTCACCAGCCTGGGCCTCACCCTGGAGGGGCGGGTCCGGGTCTCCGACCAGATGCTGGAGGCGGCCCCCGGCAAGCTGTGGGAGGTCACCGCCCCCCGGCTGGGCTGGCTGGACCTGAGCACCCCCTCCTCCGCCGCCCTCTACGGCGACTGGGACGTGGAGCGGATGACCCTGGGTACCGCCGCCGTCTCCCCCTGGGCGGCGGTCTATGACCGGGCGGAGGGCGGCCCGCTGACCCAGGTGGGGGTGGAGGCGGTGACCCTCCCCACCGTCCGGGCGGACCAGATCGCCTTCGCCCACCTGGACAGCGCCGGGGCGGTGGACGCCCTGGTCCTGCGGGACGTCACCGGCGACGCCTACACCTACGGCGTGCTCAGCCACGTCAGCGGCTACTACTCCCAGGCCAGCGGCTTCAGCGTCAACTCCACCACCACCGTCACCAACGCCGCCGGGGCGCTGAAGCTGGTCACCAACGCCGCCTTTGAGAAGCTGGACGGCAGCTTCATGGGCCTGGCCGCCGGCCTGCCCCCCCTCTCCGGCGAGCCCCGGCTGGCCGGCTCCATGTCCCTGAGCGCCTACCCCGGCGTCCACCGCACCGCCTTCGGGCCGGACAGCGCGCGGATCGGGGAGGTGGACTGGCCCCTGGCCGGCAACATCGACCAGCTCTGCTACAACGCCAGGGCCGAGTCCTGGTTCCCCTCCCTGGACGCCGCCCTGGCCTACTCCAACACCCTGACCCTCTACTGCGACCGCACCCCCCAGGAGGGGGGCAAGGTCCGGCTGGTGGTGGTGGAGTGAGCCAAAACCGGGAGGCCCGCGCTTCCCGGTTTTATTTTCTTGACAAACGTGATATAATCTGGTATATTGCATTTCCCCTTCCAAGGAGGTGAGGCGCCGTGGCCCCGCAAGCCGCCAAGCGCGTGGTGGCCAAAAACCCCAAGGCCTACCACGACTATTTCATCGAGGACACCTTTGAGGCCGGCGTGGCTCTGGCGGGGACCGAGGTCAAGTCCATCCGGCTGGGCAACGTGAATCTGAAGGATTCCTTCTGCCTGGTGAAAGACGGCCAGCTCACCCTCCTGGGGGTCCACATCTCCCCCTACGAAAAGGGCAACATCTTCAACAAAGAGCCCCGCAGGCCCCGGCAGCTCCTCATGCACAAGCGGGAGATCAACAAGCTGGGGGCCAAGATCCAGCAGGAGGGCTACGCCCTCATCCCCCTGTCGGTGTACTTCTCCGGCCCCAGGGTCAAGGTGGAGATCGGCCTTGCCAAGGGCAAGAAGCTCTACGACAAGCGGGAGGCCGCCGCCCGAAAAGACGCCAAGCGGGAGATGGACCGCAGAATGAAAGAGCGGACACGATAAAAAAAGGAGCGTGAAACCTATGGCAGATCCCACCTTTACCATCACCATGGAAGACGGCGGCGTGATGTCCGGGGAGCTCTACCCCGACAAGGCCCCCAACTCGGTGAACAACTTCATCGCCCTGGCCCGGGCCGGCTTTTATGACGGCCTGATCTTCCACCGGGTCATCCCCGGCTTTATGATCCAGGGTGGCTGTCCCCAGGGCACCGGCACCGGCGGCCCCGGCTACGCCATCCGGGGGGAGTTCGCCGCCAACGGCTTCGCCCAGAACGACCTCCGTCACGACCGGGGGGTGCTGTCCATGGCCCGGGCCATGGACCCCGACTCGGCGGGGAGCCAGTTCTTCATCATGGTGGACGCCGCCCCCCATCTGGACGGCCAGTACGCCGCCTTCGGCCGGGTGCTGGAGGGGATGGACGTGGCCGACGCCATCGTCAGCACCCGCACCAACTTCCGGGATAAGCCCCTGACCCCCCAGAAGATCCGGTCCGTCACCGTGGACACCCACGGGCAGGACTACCCCGCGCCGGAGAAGGTCTGAGCCCTTCCCCACCTGAAGAACTGCGTTTGCTATCGCGCCATCGGCGTTCCGCGGCGGCCACAGCCGCCGCTCCTACGGGGCCGTACCGGTTTCGACGGGGATGTGGAGGCGGGAATAGCGGGCGGATGCGCCTAACATCCTTAAAATGGGCAACTTATAAATTAAAGAACAACGACAACGTAGTTCTCGCTGCCGCCTGAGGGCCGCAGCCATCCGCGCCGGAGGGGCCACGGGCCGGCAAGGGTGTCATCTCAGTGGCGTCCGTGCGTGCGCAAAGAGTTGAGCGCACCATGCACAATGACTCTACCGATCCCCTGAGTGTGACGGCTCACGCCCGGGTGAGGGAATTCAAATAACCGTCTGCGCCCGGAGAAGTTCCCGTCAAAGCGTTTTCGGACAGGGGTTCAACTCCCCTCGGCTCCACCACAGGGGAGCCAGGCGAACCGTGGTTCGCATACGGCCGCCTGCTCTCCACCGCCTGGAATACCTACAGTAGATCGGACCGTCCTTTTCGGACTGCCGGTCGCTGTAGGTATTTCCTTATCTTCCTGAAAAACAGCCGCTCTGAGCGTTTCGTCCTCGTTTGTCCTAAAAACTTCGGAGCGTTCGGTCGGAATGACACAAAGGAGAGGGTCAGATGAAACCCAAGATGAGTTTTCAGGACTGGTGTATCCAAAATAACGCCTATTTGCTGCTCCATTTTTATCAGGAGGGGAATAACCCGCTCCCGCCGGATCAAATCGGGTTTTCCTCCGGAAAACGCGTGCGGTTCCGCTGCCATGTCTGTGGGCTGTCCTGGCGGCGCACGCTGAATCATGTCACCAGGCGCCCGCTGGTTCAAACCTGTCCCTTCTGCGAACACCGAAGGCCAAGCCCGCTTTATAATCTCGCCACGGAGTATCCGGAATTGAAGGCTGAATGGGACTGGGAAAGAAATCCGCTCCCCCCGGAAAGCTTCTTGCCGCATTCGCAAAAAAGCGTCTATTGGCGCTGTGAAAAAACCATCGGTGGGAAGCGGTCATCCATGATCGCGTGAGAACAGCGGATCAAGCACGGAAAACAGGCGCCCCGGTGTGTCCCTATTGTTCCGGAGAACGTGTGTCCGCAACCTATAATCTGGCTGAAAAGTATCCTGAAATTGCCGCGGAGTGGGACTATGTATCCAACGGCGGACAAAAGCCGGAGGATTTCCCGCCGGGCAGCCAAAAGAAGGTCTGGTGGGTATGCGCCTATGACCCCTCGCACAAATGGCTGGCCAAGATCTCCAATCGGACATTGTTGGGGCGGGGATGTCCGCAATGCGCGAAAGAATTTAAAATGTCCTATCCCGCCCGCGCGCTATTCTACTATTTGCGCAAAACCTATCCCGGCTGTGTTTGCGAAAAGCCGTTTCAGAGATACAAAATGGATCTTTTCATTCCCGACCTCGGCCTGGCGCTGGAGCATGACGGGTACTATCACCACAGCGGCGAGGCGGATATAAAAAGGGCGGAACGAAAAGATCTCGCCTTGCGCAAGGCCGGATACAGAGTACTCCGCGTCTGTGACAGCAAGGACCTGGCTGACCCGGTCGTCTATCAGGGAGAAAAGATCTTATATCGGTATGACGAATGTTACCAATATCTGGACCAAATGATCGCCGCCGTATTTCGCTGTCTCGGCGCGGCTCCCCTTGAGTTCAACCATCGGCGGGATCGATACAAAATCGATCAGCTGTATTTCCATGAGCGAAAAAAGCGTACCCTGGCTGTGGAATATCCCGAGATCGCGAAGGCATGGAGCCCGAAAAATCCCAACAAGCCTGACGCCGTACTCAGCGGCTCGCCGCGAAAGGTCTGGTGGCGCTGTCCCAAGTGCCACCAGGAATATCAAGCGACCATCGTCAACCGAACCAAGAACCACTCGAACTGCCCTTTTTGTGCCAATCACCGGGCATACATAGGGAATTGCCTGGCCACCCTCCGGCCAGAGATCGCCGCCCAGTGGCACCCTGAGCTGAACGCATCTCTGACGCCGTATGACGTGGTTCCCGGTTCGGAAACAGAGGTGTATTGGAGATGTTCGAAAGGTCACACCTGGAAGGCATCGATCTCCTCCCGCACCAGCTCCCGCGAAAGCAGATGCCCCGTCTGCTATCCCCGGGCCAAGCCCCGGCGGCGCCCCGCGCGGCCGATGTAGTCCGCGCCCGTTCCGCCACGCGTCTGCGGTTGGAGGAGAGCAGGGCCCCGGTGAGAGCGGTCAGATCTCGCCGCCCGAGTGGAATACAGCGGCCTTGGCCGCCTGGAAAAGAGGAGTGACAACAGCGGTGAAACAGTGTATACTTGTGGTGCCGGCGGCCACCAATCGGCAAAAACGGGCAGCAAAGGAGGGTTTAAGCGCAGATGAAAAAGCATCATTATGCGATCGCGTTGGGGCTTCTCGGCCTGACCGTCCTCGGCGGCTGCGCGCAGGCAGGCAAACTTGTGGAGGGGGTAGGCCAAAAACTGGCGGAAGGGGCGAAGAGCGTGAGGGACTGGGCGGCCACCGGGGCGCTGTTTCAAGACAGGGCAAGCCTGTTGGCGCTCGCTGATAAGTCGTACGTCGGGGATGAGTACCTTGAAACGATCATCGCGGCCACAGAGTCCGGCGACGGCGAGCCGGTTTACGAGCTGTTTTCGCCCCACGCGAAAGAGGAGATAGAAGACCTCCGGGATGAGGTCGAGGCGTTGCTGGCGTTCTTTGATGGGCCGGTGGATACGCACGAACAACGGGGGTCAACCGATTCGCTGTCCACCGGGAAGGCCGGGACAGTGTGGAAGTGGCGCTTTTCTTACACCGTGACCACCAGCGGGTCGGTATACCGCGTTAGGATCTATGCCTTCACGGACGACGACACGGACGCGGACAATATCGGCGTATACAAGATCGAAGTGCTCAACGAGAAAGAAGGTTCCTCCTTCGTGATCGAGTAAAAGACAAGGGGACGATTTTGCGGCTCCCGCGGGTGAGCAAGGGAAAGGGCCGCGCGCCTTGAATTACGCTCCACTGTGTGATAGAATCAAGATCAACATTCGGCAAAGCTGGGTCGGAGGTGGAAAAATGGCGTCAAGCAGGGAGTATTTGGAGTTTATTTTGGGGCAATTATCCGAATTGGATGAAGTGACATATCGGGCTATGATGGGGGAATTTATCCTCTATTACCGCGGCAAGATCGTAGGCGGCATCTACGATGACCGGCTGCTGGTCAAACCGGTCCCGGCGGCGGTCCGCTATATGCCAGCGGCGAACTATGAACGCCCCTATGAGGGGGCGAAAGAGATGCTGCTGGTGGAAGAAGTGGACGACAGGGAGTTTTTGACCGGTCTATTTCACGCCATGTATGAGGAGTTGCCGGCGGCAAAGCCGAAAGGGAAGAAATAGAGGGAGGGCGGTATGTACGAATTTCTCCGGCAGGCGCTGAGTCTGCTGCGGCAGGCGGCTCTGCCCGCCCTGGCCGCGCTGGCGGTGGGGACGGCGGCGCTGGCGCTCTGGTGGCGGCGGCGCCGCCGCCACGGGCAGCCCTTCCCCTGGAGACGGGCGGCGGCCCTGGTCCTCCTGCTGGGCGAACTGGCCGCGCTGGCGGCGATCACCCTTCTGACCCGGCTGGACGGCCCCTCCCTGGGTGTCCAGCCCTATCCCTTTTTGGCCTTTTGGGAGGCGTGGAACGCCTTCACCCTCAAGACCTGGCTGAACCCCCTGCTGAACGTGGCCATGTTCCTCCCCCTGGGGGTACTGCTCCCTCTGGCGGCGCCGCCGTTCCGCCGGTGGTATCTCACCCTGGCGGCGGGGGCGGGCCTCTCCCTGGGGATCGAACTGCTCCAGCTCTGGCTGGGGCGCGGGCAGGCCGACGTGGACGACCTGATGTGCAACACCCTGGGGACCATGCTGGGATACTGCCTGTGCGCTCTGGGCCGGCACCTCCGGGACCGGCGCTGGCGGCGGGCGGCGGGGTGCGCCCTTCTCCCCGCCCTGTGCGCCGCCGCCCTGGCCGGGGTGTTCCTGGTCTACGCTCTCCGGCCCTACGGCAATCTGGCGGACGCGCCCATCTACCCCGCCCGCGCCGGGTCGGTCCGGTGGGAGGCGGCCTGTTCCCTGTCCGACCGGTCGGGCCAGGCCGGGGTGTACTGGGCTGCGCCCTACACCCGGAGCGACTGCGACGCCTTCGCCACCGCCTTCCTGGCCCGGCAGGGGACCCCCCTGGACCGGGCGGAGGCCGACGTGATCTACTATGACGACTTCGCCTTCTACTCCGACCACGCCACCTACGCCCTGACGGTCTACTACCATGACCGCTCCTACTCCTACCACGACTACCGGGTGGACCTCTCCGCCGCCGGGGAGGCGTCCGCCACGGAGGAGACCCTCCGGGCCGCCCTGGCGGCCAGGGGGATCGACCTCCCCGGGGAGGCGGCGTTCGACCCGGTGGACCGGGAGCGGGGGATCTACGCCTTCCGGGCAAACTCCCTCGCCGAGGACGGCGCGCTGGTGAACGGGGAGCTGACCTGTCACCTGGCCGAGGGCGGCGCGCTGAGACAGGTGGACAGCACCCTCCTCTCCTGCCCCGCGGTGGCCGACGCCCCGGTGATCTCACAGCGGGAGGCCTATCTCCGCCTGCGCGCGGGGCGGTTCTCCTGGCGGGACGTGCCCTCCTTCAACGCCATGGCCCCCCGGAGCGAGCGGGTCCTGGCCTGTGAGCTGGGGTATCTGACCGACAGCAAGGGCTACCGCCAGCCGGTTTACTTCTTCACCCTCTCCGACGAGTATGACCAGTCGGCGCGGGGCGGCCAGGGCTGGACCACCTTTGTGCCCGCCCTGGCGGGCTAGGGCGGGATAGTTTCCGCGCGGGCGGACGGGATAGGGCCTGCATATAAAGACGAAAGCCGTCCGGGAAGGAGTCCTTCCCGGACGGCTTTCGTCTCTGCCGGCGGAGCCTGGGGGTCATTGGGGGGCCCGGTCGGGCTCCCGGAAGAGGCGGTTGAAGTCCCTGGGCTTGCGGGAGCGCAGGGCCACGGTCTGGCCAGTAAATGGGTGGATAAAGGTCAGCTTGTGGGCGTGGAGGCAGAGCCGGCCGATGGGGCTCTTGGGCCCGCCGTAGCGCCTGTCCCCCACCACCGGACAGCCCAGGTCCCCCATGTGGACCCGGATCTGGTTCTTCCGCCCGGTCTGGAGGTAGAGCTCCAGAAGGCTGTAGGTCCCGTTGCTTTTGACCAGGCGGTACCCGGTGATCGCCTCCTTCCCCTCCTTGCAGGGGCCGGGGACGGAGTAGACCAGATGGGTGCGGGTCTCCCGGAGCCAGGAGCGGACCACGTCCTCCTCCTGGGGCGGACGGCCCGCCACCACCGCCAGATAGCCCCGCTCCCGCACCGCGTCCGCCCAGTGGTCCTGAAGGGCCTTTTGCGTCTCCCGGCTCTTGGCGAAGAGGAGCAGGCCGGAGGTGTCCTGGTCCAGGCGGTGGACCACGAAGACCCTGGCTTCCGGGTGGGCGATCCGGACGTGGTCGGAGACCAGGCGGTAGGCGGTGCGGCCGCCCTGGCCGCCGCTGGACACCGTCAGGAGCCCCGCGGGCTTTTCGATGGCCAACAGCCACTCATCCTCATAGCAGATGGGGAAGGGCAGGTCCGCCGGAGCCGGGGCGTCCGGGGGCAGCAGGGTGACCACGCTGGCGGGGGTCAGGGGGACGTCGTGCCGGGTGACCACGGCGCCGTCCACCAGCACCTGCCGGTGGGTCAGCAGATTCTTGATCGCGTTCCTGGACTTGCCCTTCACCGTCTCCAGCAGGAAGGGCAGCAGGGTGGTCTCCACCGCCGGGCGCAGCTGGCGGCGCTCCTGGGAGGTCTTCACGCCCTCTCCTCCTTTACTACCACGTTTTCCTCCCCCAGGACCTCCCGCAGCTCCTGGAGCAGGGCAGGGTCCAGCTGACAGGCGGCCCCCAGCCGCCTCCCCTCCCCGGCCAGGTAGATCACCGCCCGCTCCTCCCCCGGAAAGAGGGAGAACAGGCACTTGACCCGCCGCAGGTGGGGGTCGGCGCTGTCCCGCAGACGCAGAAACAGCTTCCGCCGGGGCCCCTCCGGCTCCGGGCGCTCCTCCCCGTCCCCCTCCAACAGGGCCACGCTGTCGCACAGGACCTGGGGGGCCTTCTCGTCCCGCACGGAGAGTTTCCCGGTGACCAGCACGGGGAAGTTGGGCCGGAGGTAGCTCCCCGCGTCGTTGAGGGTCCGGGAGAAGACCAGCAGCTCCATGGCCCCTGTGGCGTCCTCCAGGGTCACATAGGCCATGAGGGAGTTGTTCTTGGTGGTCTTGGTCTTCACCGCCGTGACGATCCCCGCCAGGGTGACGCTCTGGCCGTCCCGGTAGGGCCCCGCCGCCTCCTCCTGGGCGAAGGAGGCCAGGATGGGCCCGATGGCCTGGGCCCGCTTCTCCCTGGCGACGCGGCTGTACTCGTCCATAGGGTGGCCGGAGAGGTAGAGGCCGGTGACCTCCTTCTCCATGAGCATCCGCTCCCGCCGGGTGTACTCCGGCAGGTCGGGCAGGGCGATCTCCGGAACGGTGACGGTGGCCTCGCCCCCGCCGCCAAAGAGGTCGAACTGCCCCTCCAGGGAGGTGCGGCGGGCCTCCCCCACCGCCCCGGCCACCGCGTCGCACACCTGCATGAGCTGGCTGCGCCGCGCGCCGGTGGAGTCGAAGGCGCCGGAGCGGATCAGGCTCTCCAGCACCCGCTTGTTCAGGTCGTAGTCGTA
>CANRBW010000052.1 GCA_947628975.1 uncultured Oscillospiraceae bacterium
ACGCCCACAGCCAGCCCCGAGGCTACGGCTACCCCGACCCCTACGCCTACGCCCAGCCCCTCGGCGGAGCCGTCCCCCGAGGCCACCCCGGAGGTCACAGCGGCCCCCACGCCTACCCCCACGCCCAAGCCTACCCTGGAGGCCCAGGTGAATAATCCTGTCCCCAACAACCAGGGTGTAACGGTAAAGAATGACAACCAGCCTACGAATAACACCAATTCCAATCAAAATGTTGTGCTGCCGGTTGAGCCTTCTGAGGATGTGTCGCTTTACGACTACTATGATGAGGTTGGTGTGGCGGAGAATGTCCCTGGTGCTGAGGATGGAAAGGGGCAGAAATTTGACATCACCCCTGTTGAGGATCCTACTGAAAACCACACCGGAGCAGAGATTTATGCATTCTATGAACAGCTCATTAAGGAGGGATATAAATGAATTCAAAACTCTTTAAAAGAATCATTTCGGCGATGCTATGCATCGCCGCTCTCCTTTGCCTTTGCGCTTGCGGTGGGGAGGGGGCGCAGACCCCCAGCCCGGCCCCGGTGGAGACGGCCACTCCCACCGTCCCGGCCACGCCCACAGCCAGCCCCGAGGCTACGGCTACCCCGACCCCTACGCCTACGCCCAGCCCCTCGGCGGAGCCGTCCCCGGAGCCTACCCCGGAGGTCACAGAGGCCCCCACGCCTACCCCCACGCCCAAGGCCACCCCGGCCCCGGTGAACACCCCCGCAGCTACCCCCACGCCCCAGGAGGACGACCAGAGCCTTAACCTCAGCCAGAATGCGCCAAAGGTGGAGACCAAGGTTGTTGACAATGACGACTACTATAACAATCCTGACTGGGCGTCTGAGAAATACGGTACTTGGGATCCGAATGAGGTGGACGGCACCACCAATGTGCATATAGAGGTCGCCCGTGATATGACGGAAGAGGAACTCATAGCTGGTGGATATGAGGGTTGAAAGGAGCATCATTATGAAAATATATAAAAGAATTATGGCCATGCTATAATAATTTCGGCCCCGTCACAGATGTGGCGGGGCCTTTTGCATATGCCAAAATATAGGTTGATTTTATCCTAGGTCTGGTGTATACTATGGGTGAGGTGATTTTTATGACCGTAGAGACCAGCACCCTTGTGCCCATGACCGAGGCCAACCAGAACTTTTCCAAAGTGACCCGTCTGGTGGACGAGGCGGGGCTTGCCGTCATTTTGAAGAACAACAAGCCCCGGTATATCGTGGTGGACTTTGAGGAATACGACGCCCTGCAAGCTGCCCGAGCCGCCCGGAGACAGAAGGTGGAGGCCGCCGCCGACCAGCTTATCGAGGAGAACCTGGACGCCCTTCGGGAGCTGGCGAAATGATCTTACTGACTGTGGAAGAAGTCCTCATGCTCCACGGCAAGCTCCTGGCGGCCACGGGCGGCTTGCCGGGGCTGCGTGACCGGGGCTTGCTGGAGTCCGCCGTGTTGAGCGTAGAGGCGGGCTTTGAGGACGTGGAGCAGTACCCAACCGTGGAGGAAAAGGCGGCGCGGCTGGCCTTTGCCCTGATCGCCGACCACCCCTTTGTGGACGGCAACAAGCGGGTGGGGGTGATGACCCTGCGGCTCAACGGCGTGGCCTTGCGGTACAGCCAACAAGAGCTGATAGACCTGGGCCTGGCGGCAGCCAGCGGCAAAGCGGGGTACGAGGACATTTTAGCGTGGTTATTGCGCCATGCGTTCGGTTGATGACCAGGGCCAGCAGAAACCAACTGCACGGCCCAGCCGGGTGTTTCGCCCGTCCTCTTTGAATTTTGTGGTGTTGCAAAGGGGCGGGGAATGAGGTATAATCTAGTTGGCCGGAATGTCTAAAGTGCTGGAATTGCAAGGGTTTGACGCCTTTGGTAAGGATGAGGTCGGCAGTTCGAATCTGCCCAGCAGCTCCAGAAGAGCCCCGAAGTCGTAAGACTTCGGGGCTCTTTGCTGTGTACTGGCTCAAATTGTGAGGGTCACGGTGCGGGTCAGATGCGTGACCCACACCGTGACCCACACGGGGCGGAGAGGGCGGTGGACGTGTCGGGCCCTGCCGGCGGTATCCGCCGCTTTCTTTGGGTTTTCCCTTGATTTTTTCGTTAAAATGTGGTATTCTGTCCCTTGCAAAATTGAATAGGCGCATATTGACACACGTAGTGCTTGGCACGTAAATCTGATCACAGAGTATGATTTGCCGCCGGCCCCGTGTGTTTTTTTGCGCGAAAAATGGAGGAGATACCATGCCAAAGAATCAAGCCCAGAGGATGGTGTTCGCCCTGATCACCGTCCTCATCACTGTCCACGCCTATGTGTTTTACAGCCTCTATGTGGTCAACGGCGCGGCCCTGATGGAGCTGAACCAGACCACCGGCGTCCTGGCGGCGCTGGAAAAACAGGGCGGCGTCTACCTGTGCGGCGCGTATCTGCCCATCTGGGCCTGCGTGGCTGTGGAGTTCTGCCTGGCCTACCTCCTGGAGAACCTGCTGGGCAGCCCTCTCTCCTTCCGGCTGGCCCGCCGGGTGTTCGACCCCGCCGAGACCCACCCCATGCTCTTTGAGACCGCTGTGATCTGCGCCACGGTGGGGATCATGTGCCCGGCCATGAGCTTTCTCGCCGCGTTCCTCTACTACCCGTACTACCTGGGCTTCCACCCGGTCACCCTGCTGGCCAACTGGCTGAAGCTGGTCTGCCTCAACTTCCCCTTCGCCTTCTTCAGCCAGCTGTTTTTCATCCAGCCCGCGGTGCGGGCCATCTTCAGGGCCCTCTTCCGCGAAAAGACCCGTGAGGGAGAGGAGCTTTCCGCGGGGCGGTGAGCCGGGGAGACCGGGCGCGAACAGGCGCAAAGGCCCCGGAACCGCGTCGCTCCGGGGCTCGCGCTTTCCTCGACCGGGTCAAACTGGAGAGGGGCGGACAGGGAAGGGCCGGGGGCGGGGGTGAAGCCGCCTGCTCGGCCGCCTCCAGCAATTTGACATCAAGGCCGTGGCCGATCCTGTCTACATCATTTTCTCCAACAAACTACCTGATGCCCAAGCGCCCGTGCCTCCCCGGCCCTTTTCCTTACGTTCACGGTTGGTCGATCCGGTCTTGGGATCTATATAGTCCATGTCGATCTTTTTGAGGAGGCATTTACGTCCATCGAGTTCTCCCTATGGCTTCGATTGTCAAGCCGAGTTTTTCGCGGGCCTCCGCTATCGACTTGATCTGCCAGATCAGTTTGAATGAGCGTTAAATAGCATTAGAATTTTAATAGTACGACCATATTGGTGTCAACGCCCTCAGGATTTTTGTGATCATGGGGGAACGAAAGACTGAATGAGAGGTCGGCCAAAAGGAAGATCGTGACGACACGGCAGGGAATTCTTGGCCATGGGCTTGGCTGTTTCAGGAGAGTTGGGCGGGGTTCAGACGGATCTCAGCCCGGGTGGCGACGCGGTTTGATCTTACACAGACCCGTGCGGGGAAACTCGGAAAAGGCCCGCGGGGCCGCGGCTTTGCCGCGGCCCCGCGGGCCTGAAGGGCCGTTGTCTGGGCGCCTCAGCGGCGCCCTTTGGGTGGGCTCGGAGGCGCCACTTTTGGGAGGCGCTGGGTCAGAACCGGTATGTGTAGGTGGCGGATACGTCTTTTTCGGTGCACATGGAGCTGACGCGAAGGAAATACTCCTCGCCCTCGATCAGGCCGGTATACTGCTGCTCCACGCCGAAGAGGGCCTCCCGCGCGGGCTCCACCGGGACCGGCTCGGCCCCCGCGCCGCCCAGCCGCCAGAGGCGGAAGTGGTAGGCGTCGCCGGCGGCGTTGTTCCAGTCGACGGTCCAGCGCAGGGTATCGCCCGCCGCGGTGAAGCGGAACAGGATGAGGCCCGTGCGGCCGGAGCCGTCGTTGTAGGGCATCGTGACCTTGCCCGCCGTGGCGCTGGCCGCCGGCTCCGCCTCGGTGAGCGCCCCCGCGTAACGCTCAGGCGTGCGGCCGGGGACGGCCGGATCGGCGGCGAGGGCGGAAACGGACAGGGCCAGGAGGGCGCTGACGGCGCACAGGAATCGCTTCATTTTGAACGCTCCTTTCCAGATGGCCGCGGGGAGGTGCCGCCGCGGCGAGGGGATCGCGCCCCGCGGAGACGGGGCACTACCTCTATAACGACGGATCCGCCAAAACGCAACACGGTTTCGAAAAAAATTCGCGCGGAGCGCCGCGGACGGGGGCACGGCAGTTCTTCCGTCAAAGCCGGCGGCGCGGGAAATGCCGGCGGCCGCCGTGGTCGTGGAGCCGGGCGAAAAATGCAGATTGCATTTTGGGCCGGGCTGTGCCATGATGGCGGTGGGCTTTTGTGATTTTCTGGAAAAACGCCCAGGCGGGGCCGGCGCCGCCGGGGGGGGCCGGCACCGCCGGGGGAAGGGAAACGGATATAAAAGCGTCTGCTTTTATAGATAAGAATCATTTTTACAGGAGGAAAAGACCATGAGTATTTCGGACAAGATAAGGGTCGTGCTGAGCATCGTGGCGGCGGCCGGGCTGTTCGGCGTGAGCTTCGTGGTGACCAACAACGAGGCGCTGCCCCTGCCGGCCCGCATCGCGGTGGACGTGCTGTCGGTGCTGAACCTGGTGTGCACCATCGTGACCGCGCAGGAGCTGGTCAAGAAGGGCAAAAAGTGACAAAGAGAGCGGGGAGGCGGCGCTGAGCCGCCTCCTTTTTTTGTCCCGCGGCCGGGGCGGCGGAGACGCAAAAGGCCCCGAAGTCTCACGGCTTCGGGGCTCCTTTCAGCGGCGGAAGAGGCGGGGGGCGGGGCGGGGCGCGCGGAGGGCGAAGATGCGGTGGAACTGGCGGATGTGGCGCAGGGCCTCCTCGGCAAGGGCGTCGGGGTCGGCCCGGTCGGCCATGGCCAGGAGCCGGAACAGGGGGGCCAGGTACTCCACGGCCATCACATGGGGGTCGCCCCGGCGGAGGACCTCCCGGGCGATGAGGCGCTGGAACCACCCCTCGTAGAGGGCCAGGGGCTCCCGCCAGAGCCAGCGGTCCGGGTCCGGGCCGGGGGCGGGGCCCAGGGGGCCCAGGGCCATGAGCCGCCGGAGGCACCCGGCCTGGGGGTCGTCCAGCTCCGGGCGGAACCAGGCGAAGGTCTCCCGCTCCAGCTGGCCGGAGGCCAGCAGTCCCGCCGGGCCCAGGCTCCGCTCCAGCTGGCTCTGGGCCTCGGCGGCGGAGGCCCACAGCTCGGCGTAGTGCCGGTCCAGCAGGGGGAGCAGGGCGGCGTAGAGCTCCTCCTTGCCGGCGAAGTACTTGTAGAGGGAGGGGGCCTTGATGCCCAGGGCGCCGGCCACGTCGCCCATGCTGACGGCGGCGTAGCCCCGGCGGGAAAACAGCTCCAGCGCGGCCTCCAGCGCGCGCTGGGCGGTGGGGTGATCGGGGTGCATGGCGGTCTCTCCTTTCCGTTGGCGAATGGCTAGTAGCCGTTCACCTCCATTATAAAATGGGGAAATACGGTTGTCAAGGCCGGGGACGGGACGTTTTTTTGTTGCAATATCCATAATAATATGATACGATACATAAAATGCCAAAAGGGGGGGAGGCCGTGAAGGAGCTGGAGGAGCTGCGCCAGCGCATGACCCAGGAGCGGCCCGCCACCTGGGAACAGCTCCCGGACCTGGCGCTCTACATGGACCAGCTGATCTCCTATATGCCCCGGCAGCTCATCCGGTTTGAGGGCGGGGACACGCTGACCTCGGCCATGGTGAACAACTACATCAAGGACAACCTGCTCCCCCGGGCGGAGGGGAAGCGCTACGGCCGGGAGCACCTGGCCTGGCTCACCGCCATCTGCGCGCTGAAGAGCGTGATCTCCATGCGGGAGATGTCCACCCTGTTCGCCGGGCTGGGGGAGATGGGGGCGCCGGTGCCGGAGCGGTACGCCCACTTCCGCGAGCAGCTGGACAAGGCGCTGAAGAAGGTGGCCAAGGAGCTGGAGCCGGACACGCGGCGGGACGACCTGCCCGCCCTGGCGCTGGGCCTGGCCCTGGAGAGTTACGCCAGCAAGCTGGCCTGCCAGCGGGTGCTGGAGATCATGGGCGAAGACCCGGAGCAGGCGGAGAGCAAAAAGAAGAAGTGAGGGTGACGAGCATGAAGCCATATGTGATCATGACCGATTCCGCCGCGGACCTGGACCAGGCGCTGGTGGAGGAGCTGGGGGTGGAGGTGCTGCCCCTGTCCCTGTCGCTGGGGGGAAAGACCTATCTGGACTGGCCCGACCGCAGGGAGCTGGACCCCAAGGAACTCTACGACCGGCTTCGGGCCGGGGAGGTGGCCACCACGGCGGCGGTGAACGTCGGGGACGCCAGAGGGGCCATCGAGCCCCGGTTCCAGGCGGGGGAGGACGTGCTGTTCCTGGCCTTCTCCTCCGGGCTGTCCTCCTCCTACCAGGCGGTGCGGATGGCCGCCCAGGAGCTGATGGAGGAGTATCCGGAGCGGAAGTGCTATGTGGTGGATACCCTGTGCGCCTCCCTGGGGGAGGGCCTGCTGGTCTGGCACGCGGCCAGGCGGCGCCAGGCCGGGGCCACCCTGGAGGAGGTCCGGGCCTTCGCCGAGGGGCAGAAGCTCCGGCTGTGCCACTGGTTCACCGTGGACGACCTCCAGTTCCTCAAGCGGGGGGGCCGCATCTCCGCGGCCACCGCCATGCTGGGCACCATGCTGTCCATCAAGCCGGTGCTCCACGTGGACGACCAGGGCCACCTCATCAACATCGCCAAGGCCAGGGGGCGCCGGGCCTCCATCCAAGCCCTGGTGGAGCGGGCGGCCCAGAGCGCCATCCGCCCGGAGGAGCAGACCATGTTCATCTGCCACGGCGACTGCATGGAGGACGCCCAGTACCTGGCCCAGCTGGCCAAGGAGAAGCTGGGGGCCAAGGAGGTCCGCATCGGCTACACCGGGCCGGTGATCGGCTCCCACTCCGGGCCGGGGACGCTGGCGCTGTTCTTCCTGGGCGAGAAACGCTGAGACCGCGGGGCGGCTTCCGGGCCGCCCCGCTTTTTTTCCGAGCAAGGAGGCTGGACGAAAATGGCACAGTGGTGGGAATACCGGCTGGAGACCCGGGCGGAGAAGCTGGAGGGGCTGACGGCGGCGCTGACCCTCCGGGGGCTGACCGGCATGGTCATCGAGGACGAGGCGGACTTTCGCCGCTTTCTGGAGGAGAACCGGCAGTACTGGGACTATGTGGACGAGGAGCTGGTCCGGGCCATGGCGGGGGCGGCCAGGGTCAAGTTCTACGTCCCCGCCACCCCGGAGGGCCGGGCCCAGACGGAGGGGTATCTGAAGGGGCTAACGGACGTTAGCGTCACCGTGACCCCCATGGAGGAAGAGGACTGGGCCAACGGGTGGAGGAAATACTACCGTCCCATCGAGGTGGGGGAGCGGCTGCGGGTCACCCCCCAGTGGCTGGCGGGGGAGGAGACGGGGGACCGGGTGGAGCTGCTGTTGGACCCGGGGCTCATCTTCGGCACCGGGTCCCACCCCACCACCCAGCTGTGCCTGGAGGGGGTGGAGCGCTGGACCAGGCCGGGGGCGCGGGTGCTGGACCTGGGGTGCGGCTCCGGGATCCTCTCCATCGCCGCCCTGCGGCTGGGAGCGGCGCGGGCCCTGGGGGTGGACATCGACCCCAAGGCCCCCGACGTGGCCTATCAAAACGCCGCCATCAACGGCATCGGCCGGGAGAGCTACACCGTGTTAGCCGGGGATGTGCTCACCGACGCCGCCCTCCGCCGGGAGCTGGCGGGGCAGCGGTGGGACCTGATCTTGGCCAACATCGTGGCCGACGTGATCCTCCCCCTGTCCGCCGCGGTGGGGCCGTGGCTGGCGCCGGAGGGGCGGTTTTTGTGCTCCGGGATCCTGGACGCGCGGGCCGGGGAGGTCCGGGCCGCCCTGGAGGCCAACGGCTTTACGGTGCTGCGGGGGTCGGAGCGCAAGGGCTGGCACGCCTTCGAGTGCGCCTGGGAGGGCGGCGGCCGTGGGTAGGCGGGCGGTGGTCCGGCCGGTGGACCTGCCGCCGGGGAGGCGGGTGCTGGTGGTCAGCGACATCCACGGGGCCCTGCCCCTGCTGAAGGGGGCCCTGGCCAAGGCGGGGTTTTGCCGGGAGGACGTGCTGATCGTCCTGGGGGACATGATGGAGCGCAGCGAGACCAGCCTGGAGGTCCTCCGCTATGTGATGGCGCTGAGCCGGACCCACACGGTCCACACCGTGCTGGGCAACTGCGACAACGTGACCCTGGCCTTTTTCGACCGGGAGGAGCGCCTGCCCGACCGGTTCTACCAGAGCTGGCTGCCCCGGCACGGGGCGCGGTGCCCGCTGGTGAAGATGGCCCGGCAGGCGGGGGTCCCGCTGGAGGGGCCGGAGGACTACCCCGCCGCCAGAGAGGCCCTGGAGGCGGCCTTCGCCCCGGAGCTGGCCTTCTTGCGGAGCCTGCCCCACATCCTGGTCCACCGGGACTACCTCTTCGTCCACGGCGGGGTGCCCAGGGAGGAGAGGCTGACGGAGCTGTCCGCCTTCGGGGTGATGAAGAACGACGACTTTCTGGGCCAGGGGCGGAGCTTCCGCCGCTGGGTCATCGTGGGCCACTGGCCGGTGACCCTCTACAACGCGCGCGTCCCCTCCGCCGCGCCCATCGTCCTCCGGGACCGGCACATCGTCAGCATCGACGGGGGCGCCACCCTGAAGTGGGACGGGCAGGTGAACGTCCTGATCCTCCCGGAGGAGCCGGAGGGGGCGTTCACCTGGGTCAGCGAGGACGGCCTGCCCACCGTCACCGCCCTGGAGGGGCAGGAGGCCAGCCCGGACCCGGTGAACGTCCGCTTCGGCCACAGCGCCCTGGAGGTGCTGGAGGAGGGCGGGGAGTTCTGCCGGTGCCGCCACCTGGAGACGGGGCGGGAGCTGTGGATCCTCACCGACTACCTCCGCCGCCGGGACGGGCAGGTGTTCTGCGAGGACAGCACCGACTACCGCCTGCCGGTGGCGCCGGGGGACGTCCTCAGCGTGGTGCGCCGGACCGGCCGGGGCCTGCTGGCCAAGAAGGACGGGGCCACGGGGTGGTATCTGGGCCGCTGGCGCTGAGCGGGCCGGGGGCGGATCCGGCAGACGGGCCCGCGCCGCCGCGCCGGGGGACGCGAGGGGCCCGCGCTACATTTGGAGAGACCGAGGGGAAGGCTGGGACGGGGACCAGCTTTCCCCTGTTTTTTTGGACAAACTCTGGTAGACTGCCTTCCGAAAGGAAGGTGAGGGGCCGTGAGCGCGTATTGCCGGAGCCCGGAGGCGCTGTTGGAGGAGCTGGGGACCGACCCCAGGGCGGGGCTGAGTCAGGAGGAGG
>CANRBW010000053.1 GCA_947628975.1 uncultured Oscillospiraceae bacterium
GGTCTTGGCCCCGTAGGAGATGGTCAGGTCGGTGGAGACGTAGCCGTTGGGGGTGATGCCCGCCACGTCGTCCAGGCCCAGGCAGTAGTCGTAGAGCTGCTGGCCCACGTCCGAGCCGGAGTAGCTCCAGGCGTAGACGGTGAGGATGTTGGAGCCCTGGCTGTCGTAGAAGGCCTTGATGGCCAGGTTCTGGCCCTGGGCGTAGGTGACCAGGGCGATGACGGCGGCGATGCCGATGATGATGCCCAGCATGGTCAGAAAGCTGCGGCCCTTTTTGTTGGACAGGGACTTGAAGGCCATTTTCAGAGCTTGCCGGATCTTCACGCCATGACCTCCTCTCTGGGCCCGTCGGCCACCACTCTGCCGTCGGAGAGGCGCACGACCCGCTCGGCGGTGGCGGCGATGGAGTTGTCGTGGGTGATGAGGATGACGGTGGCCCCGTCCCGGTGCAGGGAGTGGAGGATCTCCAGCACATGGAGACCGGTCCGGGAGTCCAGCGCGCCGGTGGGTTCGTCGGCCATGATGATGGCCGGGTGGGTGGCGATGGCCCGGGCGATGGCCACCCGCTGCTGCTGGCCGCCGGACATCTCGCTGGGGCGGTGGTGCTGGCGGTCCAGCATGGCCACCCGCGCCAGGGCCTCCTCCGCCCGCTGCCGCCGGGTCTCCGCCCCCAGGCCCTGGTAGATCAGGGGCAGCTCCACGTTCTCCCTGGCGTCCAGCTCCGGGATGAGGTTGTAGCCCTGGAAGATGAAGCCGATCTGCCGGTTGCGGATGCGGGCCAGCTGGCGGTCGGTGAGGTCGGTGATGTCGGTGCCGTCCAGGTGGTAGTCCCCGTAGGTGGGGATGTCCAGACAGCCCAGGATGTTCATCAGCGTGGACTTGCCGGAGCCGGACTGGCCGATGATGGAGACGAACTCTCCCCGGTCGATCCCCAGGCTCACGCCGTCCAGGGCCCGGACCTCGCTTTCCAGGCCCTCGTGGTAGATTTTGTAGATGTCCCTGATGTCGATGAGCATGGCGTCTTCCCTTAGCCCCAGGCCTGGGTCACATAGTAGTTGACAAAAATGGTCTCCCCGCCCTCCAGGCCGCTGGTGATCTCCACGTTGTGGCTGTCGGAGAGGCCGGTCTCCACCGGCACGGGGTAGAAGCCGTCCTCCTCGGAGGGGTAGGCGGGGGTCTCGCCGGGGGTGAGCTCGGGCCGGTCGAAGTCCACGGCGTTGTCCGGCCGGCTCTCCGCCTGGAGGAAGACCACCGAGGCGGTCTGGCCGTCCTCCAGACTGATGTACTGCACGCTCTGCATGGGCACCACGATACAGTTGTCCGACTGGCTGGTGACGAAGGAGTAGCTCAGCCACATCCCGTCCAGCAGGGAGCCGTCGGCGTTGTCCACCTCCAGGGTGACGGGGTAGTTGGTCATGCCGCTGCCCATGGCGTCCCCGGAGAGGGACATATCGATTTTGGTCACCGTGCCCACGAACATCCCCCCGTCGCCCCGGTTGCTCTGGAGGTCCACCGTCATGCCCGGCTTGACGTAGGCGATGTTCCGGTCGTCCACCTGGATGGTGACCACCATGGTGGTGTTGTTGGAGATGGTGATGACGGTGTCGCCGCTCTTGACCTCCTGGCCCTCCACCAGGGCGCAGGAGGTGACGGTGCCGGAGATGGGGGCGGTGGCGGAGAAGTCGTCCAGGGCCTTCTGGGCGTCCTCCACGTCCTTCTGGGCATCCTCCACCCCCTCCTGGGCGGCGGTGATGTTCTCCTGGCTGGCGCGGACCTGCTCCCGGGCGGCCTCAAGGTCCCGGTCGAAGTTCTCCGCCGACAGGGTGAGGAGCACCTGGCCCGCCTCCACGTCGGCGTAGTCCCGCAGACTGGTGGACTGGACCAGGGTGGGCTCCCGGTCGTTGGAAGCCTTGGCGGCCTCGCTCCAGATCTCCTGGGTCTGGTAGAACTCCAGCTTCCCCGCGTCGTAGGGGTAGATGACCTGGCCGTCCGGGCCGGTGAGGGAGGCCGAGGCGCTGAGCCCGTCGGTGAGGGCGCCGGGGTTGTCGATGACCGCCACCGCCTCAAACAGCAAGGTCCCCTCCGGGGTGACCCGGCGGACCATGTTGACCTCCTCGATGACGCCGGAGAGGTCGCTGCCGCTGACGCTGACCTGGACGGCCTGCCCCACCTGGATGGCCCCTTGGTAGGCGTAGGAGAAGTAGAAGGGGACGCGGAACTTCCGGTCGTTGACCAGCAGGGCCACCTTCTCCCCCCGGGTGACCTTGTCCCCCACCCGGTAGCGGGCGGTCTCCCGCAGCTGGCCGGAGAAGGGGGCCTTTACAAAGCGGGCCTCGTCGGAGAGGCGCTTGTCCTCCAGCAGGTCGTTGTAGGTCTGCTGGTCCTCGTTCAGGGTCTTCTGGGCCTTGGACAGGGCCTCCCGCCGGTCCTGGAGCTTGCTCTGGGCGGCGTCCAGGGCCTCCTGGGCGGCGGGGGAGACCACCTCGTAGAGCGGGTCCCCCTCGTTGACCACCTGGCCCTCGGTGACGTAGAGCTTCTGGACGGTGCCCGCGTTTTGCAGGGTGATGACGGCGCTCTCCTTGGCCCGGGCGGAGCCGGAGCCCTGGACGGTGGACTGGATGGAGCCGAACTCCACCATCTGGGTGCGCATCTGGCTGTCCTGGTCCTGGGAACGGTTCAGGAACCGGAGGAGGAAGAACAGCCCCGCCCCCAGGGCGGCGACCACCGCCACCGCGATCAGGATGTTGCGCAGACGGCGGCCCCGCCGGCGCTTTTTGACCGGCTTGGCCCCCTGGGGCGCCGGTTTCTTCCCCGCCTTCGCGGCGGTCTGTTCCCCCGCCTCCGCGGCGGGGCGCTCCTCCTCCACGGCGGGAGTGCCGATCGCGTCGCTCATACCTCCATGCCCTCCTATGTCACATCTCGGCCTTCGGCCGGACCGTCCGACAGCTTGTCAGGGAACATTATACTCCTGTCCGACGGAAAATGGTAGTTAGGATTTGGATACAATTTTTCCCCCGGCGGACCGGCCGGGCCCGAGGGGTTAGACGCAGGATCGCCCGGCCGGTTCCCCGGAGAAGTTCCCCTTATATCAGGATATACTGAAATCGGGGAAATGTCAATAGGGGGAGCCCTTGATACAATAACAGGGAAAAGGGGGGAAGGGCGTTGGAGGAGCTGAAGAGCATCATCCGCTATCACACCAGGGAGTACGGCCAGGTCCAGGTGTGCCTGGCCCGGGCGCTGGACAGCCGGGGCGTCACCCGCAACCGCCTGAGCGTCCTGACCGGGGTGAAGTACGACGTGATCGACCGCTATTACAAGGGCAGCCGGGTGGAGATGGTGGACCTGGACTTCCTGGCCAAGGTGTGCTATGTGCTGGACTGCCAGGTGGGGGAGCTGCTGGAGTACCGCCGCCCGGAGCGGGAGGGGGAGACGCCGTGAAGCTGGTATCCTGGAACGTCAACGGCCTGCGGGCCTGTATGCAAAAGGGGTTTCTGGACAGCTTCGCCGCCCTGGACGCGGACGTGTTCTGCCTCCAGGAGACCAAGCTCCAGCCCGGCCAGCTGGCGCTGGAGCTGCCGGGGTATCAGCTCTTCTGGAACTCCGCCCAGCGCAAGGGCTACTCCGGCACCGCCCTGTTCACCCGGCTGGAGCCGGTGTCGGTGCGCTATGACCTGAACGACGCCCGCCACGCCGACGAGGGCCGGGCCATCACCCTGGAGCTGCCCGACCGCTATGTGGTCACCGTCTACTCCCCCAACGCCCAGGAGGGGCTCAAGCGCATCGAGTACCGCATGAGCTGGGAGGACGCCCTGCGGCGGTATCTGCTGAAGCTGGACCGGGAGAAGCCGGTGATCCTCTGCGGGGACCTGAACGTGGCCCATCGGGAGATCGACCTGAAAAACCCCGGCCCCAACCGGGGCAACGCCGGCTTCTCCGACCAGGAGAGGGAGAAGTTCGGCGACCTGTTGGACTCCGGCTTTGTGGACAGCTTCCGCACTCTCCACCCCGACCTGGCGGGGGCGTACTCCTGGTGGAGCTACCGCTTCCACGCCAGGGAGAACAACGCCGGGTGGCGCATCGACTACTTCCTGGTCTCCGCCCGCTGGCGGGACCGGATCGCCGCGGCGGAGATCCACCCGGAGATCCTGGGCAGCGACCACTGCCCCGTGTCCCTGACCCTCCACTGACCGCCCCGCCGGAGGCCCTGTCGGCCTACGAAGGGGCAAAAGGCCCCGACCAGTCCCGCGTCCCGCGACAAAGACGCCCCGGCGAGCAGCCCTCGCCGGGGCGTTTCGACTTTCCCGCCGGCGCACCAACGCCCCGGCGGGGGAATAGGATGTGGGGTGCGGAGGGGGGAGCGCGGATGAAACGGGAAGCGAACTTTTGGGTCCTGGGCGGCGACCAGCGCCAGGTGGCTCTGGCCAACGCGCTGGCCGAGGACGGGCACCGGGTCCGGGTCTGGGCGCTGGAGGAGGGGGAGCTCGCCGAGGGGGTGGAGCCCGCCGGGACGCTGGAGGGGGTCCGCCGGGCGGACTGCGTGATCCTCCCCCTGCCTGTCCGGGGGGAGGGGGAGCGGCTCAACGCCCCGCTGTGCCCGGAGCCCCGGACCCTGGACCAGACGCTGGCGCGCCTGGGCCCGGAGCAGTACATCTGCGGCGGCCGGATGGACGACCTGACCGCCGCCCTGGCCCGCCGGTATGGCCTGACCGTCCACGACTACTTCACCAGAGAGGAGCTGGCGGTGGCCAACGCCGTGCCCACCGCCGAGGGGGCGGTGCAGATCGCCCTGGAGGAGATGGGGGTGACCCTCCACCGCGCCAGGGCGCTGGTGCTGGGCTACGGCCGGGTGGGGCGGCTCACCGCCCACCGCCTGGCCGCCCTGGGGGCGCGGGTCAGCGTGGCCGCCCGCCGCTACGACGCCCTGGCCTGGGCCGAGGCATACGGCCACGACACCCTGCGGCTGGACCAGCTGTCGGGCTACCTGTGCGGCTTTGACCTGGTGGTGAACACCGTCCCCGTCCGGGTGCTCACCGGGGAACTGCTGGCCCAGCTCCGGAGCGGGTGCCTGGTCATCGACCTGGCCTCCACGCCGGGGGGCGTGGACCTCCAGAGGGCGGCGGAGCTGGGGACCCGGTGCGTCTGGGCCCTGTCCCTGCCCGGAAAGGTGGCCCCGGTCAGCGCGGGGCTGGCCATCCGGGACACGGTCTACAATATGCTGCAAGAAAAGAGTTAGGAGTGTCACCATGGAGCAAATCACGGTAGGCTTTGCCTTTTGCGGCTCCTTTTGTACCCTGTCGAAGGCCATCGCCGCCCTGGAGGCGGTGAGGGCCCGCTGTGGGCGGGTGGTCCCCATCGTCTCCGAGGCGGTGGCCGGGACCGACACCCGCTTCGGGGACGCCCACGACTTCATGCGGGAGATCCAGCGCATCTGCGACGCCAGGGTCATCCGCACGGTGAAGGAGGCCGAGCCCATCGGCCCGCGGAAGCTGTTGGACGCCCTGATCGTCTGCCCCTGTACGGGCAACACCCTGGCCAAGCTGGCCTGCGGCGTGGCCGACACGTCGGTCACCCTGGCCGCCAAGGCCCATCTGCGCAACGGCCGGCCCCTGGTGCTGGCCCCCTCCACCAATGACGGCCTGGCCGCCGCCGCCCCCAACATCGGGGCGCTGCTGGGCCGGAAGAACGTCTACTTCGTGCCCTTCGGCCAGGACGACCCGGCGGGGAAGCCCACCAGCCTGGTGGCCGACTTCTCCCAGGTCCCCGCCGCCCTGGAGCAGGCCCTGGCCGGCCGGCAGCTCCAGCCGGTGCTCCTGCGGGGCTGACGCCGGGGCCGCCTCTGGCCGGACGCCGCGCTTCCCATCCGGGGGGCGCGGCGAAAAATTTTTCCGCCTTTCCCCGCCGGAGGCGTTGCATTCCGGGAAAAAGCGGAGTATAGTGGCAGGAGACGTCCCCGCCCCGCGCGGGGCGGAAACAGGAGGACACTAGAGATGGAACAGCGGGTAAAACGGATCGGGATCCTCACCAGCGGGGGAGACGCCCCCGGCATGAACGCGGCGGTCCGGGCGGTGGTCCGCACCGCCATAGACAACAACATCGAGTGCGTGGGCATCCGCCGGGGCTGGAGCGGGCTGATCAACCGGGACTTCCTCCCCATGGACAACGCCAGCGTCAACCACATCATCAACAAGGGCGGCACCATCCTCTACACCGCCCGCTGTGCCGAGTTCATGGACGCGGAGGGCCGGGAGAAGGCCATCGGCACCTGCAAGCTGCTGGGGCTGGACGGCATCGTGGCCATCGGCGGGGACGGCACCTTCCGGGGGGCGCTGGCCCTGTCCAGGCAGGTGGCGGAGTCGGGCCAGAACCTGGCGGTGATCGGCATCCCCGCCACCATCGACAACGACATCGGCTGCTCCAACTACACCATCGGCTTTGACACCGCCTGCAACACCGCCGTGGAGTGCATCGACAAGCTCCGGGACACCATGCAGTCCCACGAGCGGTGCTCGGTGGTGGAGGTCATGGGCCGCCACGCCGGGTTTTTGGCCCTGTATGTGGGCATCTCCGTGGGGGCCACCGCCGTGCTCATCCCGGAGCACCAGGTGGACTTCCAGCGGGACGTGGTGGAGAAGATCCGCCAGGCCCGGCTGGCGGGCACCACCCACTTCATGATCGTGGTGGCCGAGGGGGCGGGCAGTGCCGTGGAGATCGGCGCGCGCATCCGCGAGGCCACCGGCCTGGACCCCAGGGTGACGGTGCTGGGCCACATCCAGCGGGGCGGCGCCCCCACCGCGCGGGACCGGGAGACCGCCAGCCGCATGGGCTACGAGGCGGTGATGGCCCTTCTGGCCGGGAAGGGGAACCGCATCATCGGCACCAGGGACGGCCGCCTCACCGATATGGACATGGAGGAGGCCCTGGCCATGGAGAAGAAGCTGGAGATGTACCGCTACGACGTGCTGGAGGCGCTGACCCCCGGCCGGCCCCGCCCCGCCGGGGCGTGAGGTCGGGGCGGACGCCCCTGGCCGGACCGACAGGCCCCCGGCGGCAGCCGGGGGCTTGGGCAGGTCACCGGTGTTCCGGGGGGCGGAGCCGGGGCGATTTGTGATTTTTCCCCTTGCCTTTTCCGCCGCCGTGTGGTACACTATCCCAGAAGTGAGCGAAGGGAGGGGAGCGCCATGTTGACCAGCCGTCGGAGTATGCCGCTGCGGCCGGACCGGGCCGTTTCTTTCCGCTTTTCCCCTTCTTTTTCTCCCGTAACCGGCTAAGAGCCGGTATTTTTTTGTCCAAAAGAGAAAGGAGTACATGAGAAATGAGCGAGAAAAAGACCGCCCTGGGCACCGAGCCTGTGCGGGACGCTCGGGCTCTGGGCATTCCCAAAATGCTGATCCTGGGTCTCCAGCATATGTTCGCCATGTTCGGGGCCACCATCCTGGTGCCCATCCTGGTGAACAGCCAGCAGAGCGCCAGCGGCGCGGACATCAGCATGCCCCTGTCCATCCAGACCACCCTGTTCTTCGCCGGGTTCGGCACCCTGCTGTTCCACGTCTGCTCCAAGCTGAAGGTGCCCGCCTTCCTGGGCTCCTCCTTCGCCTTCCTGGGCGGCTTTGCCGCCATGGGCGGGATGAGCGAGGGGATCTACGCCACCATGTCCCAGGCGGAGAAGCTCCAGTACACCTGCGGCGGCATCGTGGTGGCGGGCCTTCTCTATCTGGTGCTGGCCCTCATCATCAAGCTGGTGGGCGTGCACAAGGTCATGCGCTTCCTGCCCCCGGTGGTCACCGGCCCCATCATCATCTGCATCGGCCTGAACCTTGCCCCCTCCGCGGTGAACAACGCCTCCTCCTGCTGGTGGCTGGCTCTGGTGGCCATGGCCATCATCATCGTGTGCAACATCTGGGGTAAGGGGATGGTGAAGATCATCCCCATCCTCCTGGGCGTGGTGGGCAGCTATCTGGTCGCCGCCATCGTCACCCTGGCCGGCGGGCCCCAGCTCATCGACTTCGCCAGCCTCAAGACCGCCCAGGTGGTGGGCCTCCAGCCCTTCTTCACCGACTTCTCCGGCTCCATCGCCAAGTTTGACCTCTCCGCCATCCTGGTCATGGCCCCCATCGCCATCGCCTCCATGATGGAGCACATCGGCGATATGTCCGCCATCTCCGCCACCGTGGGGGAGAACTTCATCGAGGATCCCGGCCTCCACCGCACCTTGATCGGCGACGGCCTGGCCACCTCCCTGGCCGGTCTGTTCGGCGGCCCGGCCAACACCACCTACGGCGAGAACACCGGCGTGCTGGTCCTCAGCCGGGTCTATGACCCCCGGGTCATCCGCCTGGCCGCCCTCTACGCCCTGGTGCTGTCCTTCAGCCCCCTGTTCGCCGCCTTCATCGGCTCCATCCCCTCCGCCATCATCGGCGGCGTGAGCTTCATCCTCTACGGCATGATCTCCGCCATCGGGGTGCGGAACCTGGTGGAGAACCGGGTGGACTTCACCAACTCCCGCAACCTCATCATCGCCGCCACCGTGCTGGTCTGCGGCCTGGGCTTCTCCGGCGGCCTGACCTTCCAGGTGGGCGGCGCCTCCATCACCCTCACCGGTCTGGCCATCGCCGCCATCGCCGGCATCCTGCTCAACGCCATCCTCCCCGGCAAGGACTTCCAGTACGGCGGCACCGGCAAGGCCGACGGCTCCGCCAACCTGGGCCAGTATTGATCCCGCCGGACTTCACAGCTTTTTTCGGGACGAAGGCCGCCCGCCGGACCATCCGGCGGGCGGCCTTTTCTTATCCGGGACGGCCTCTGGACCGCCGGTCACCGGGGCATCAGGTGGGCTCCGGCGTTTTTCCGCCCCTGGGAGGCAGCAGGGACCGGACCAGCTCCGCCGCCGCCAGTACCAGGGCGGCCAGCATCATCCACGCCCCCCAGGACATGGGGAAAGCGTAGCGCAGGGTGAGGTAGGCGTGGTAGCCCCCCAGGGCGGCCACCTGGATCAGCGCCGCCGCCGGGGCCCGGCGGGGCGAGCCCATGGCCCACACCACCGACAGGGCCTCCGCCAGGAAGAAGTACCGCTCGTGCATATGGGGCAGCAGCAGCGGGACCCCCACCGCCAGCACCAGGGCGGCGGTCAGCAGGTGGCCGTTGGAGAGCCGCCGCCGCATCGGGAACAGCCCCGCCAGCAGGGCCAGCACCAGGGCGAAGGCGGCCAGGATCCCCAGCCGGGCCCAGAGGGCGGCGTCCCCCTCCGCCCCCGGGGGGATCAGGGCGTAGAGGGAGGGGGCGTTGAGGGTGAGGCGATCGTTGTAGAGCCCCACCTGGTTGAC
>CANRBW010000054.1 GCA_947628975.1 uncultured Oscillospiraceae bacterium
TTTATGATCCGCAACCTGTCCATCGCCGACGACCAGACGCGGCAGATGGGCCTCTTGGGGGAGATTGGCACAGGGGCCACGGTGCGAAACGTGGCCCTGGCCTCGGTGAGGGTGAACGCCGCGGTGGGCTGGGGCGAGGTCTACGCGGGCGGCCTGGCCGGGGTGATCTCCGGCGGCACGGTGAGCAACTCCGGCGTCTTCGCGGTGGACGCCGCGGGGAACACCCGGAGCGCCCCCTATGAGGAATGCCCCGTCACCGCCCACAACGGCGAGACCGCCAGCGTGGGCGGCCTGGCCGGGGCGGTCACCGGCGGCACGGTGAGCAAGTGCTTCGCCGCGGTGCGGGTGGAAGGCGGCACCGCCGGGGGGCTCTTGGGCCGGCTGACCGGCGGCACGGTGCGGGACTGCTACGCCGCGGGGCACACGGTGAACGGCCTCTTTGAGCCGCCCGCCGGCGACAGGAAGGCCAACGTCACCGGCTACTCCGCCGCGGGCGGCCTGGTGGGCGCGTGGACGGGGGGGACTGTCTCCGGCACCTGCTACACCACCCTCTCGGTGGAGGGGCAGTGGGGCGGCAAGCCGGGGGCCTTCGCCGCCGTCTATCCCGCCGGGGCCAGCCTGCCGGAGAGCTATGCCAAGAGCTACGTCTACCAAAACGGTACCCTGGTGAACCCCGCCGACACAGCGGCGCTGGGCCTGGGCTCCGGCGCTTACAGCGGCGAAAAGGGCGCGGCCAGCCCCTATGACAGCTCCCTTTCCACAGAGTACGACTTCCAGCCCATCCCCGGGTTGGAGCACTACGGCGACTGGTCGCTGAAGAAGCTGCGGGGGCTGGTGGCCTACTACGAGCAGGTGGAGCTGTCCCCGGGCAGCGGGGGAGGGTCAAACCTCAAGACGGAGTTCTTCTACTATGAGCGGGAGAAGACCCCGTCGGGGGGCTACACGCTCACCGAGAAGGGCACCCTGGACAAGACCCGCACCGGGGCCCTCTACTCCGACGGCTACGCCTTCCTCAGCCTCAACCAGCTCCACGAGACGGGGCGGGAGAGCCAGCCGGTCACCCTGAAGATCGACATCGGCGGCTCGGCCAGCCTGGCGGAGATGGAGGAGTATCCCACCACCTACCTGGGCGGCTTCAACGCCGATCTGACCCCCTGCGAGACGTGGGAGACCCCCTACTACTACGCCTACGGTCTGCCCAACGCCGCCCTGGACGTGGCGGCCGACGCGGACTCCTACTTCCTCCAGCTGAAGGTGGCCGGGCTGGACAGCGAGGCGGAGCAGAGTTCCCTGTGGATCAACCCCCACTTCGGCCGGACCGCCTACAACGGCTACGGGGAGACCAACCCCAAAGACGGCAACCCCAGGGTGAAGATCCCCGACGCCACCGGGGACGTGATCCCCATCCGCTCGGTGCGGCAGTTCAACAATATGCGCAAGTACCCCTCGGACATCCGCAGCTGGACCCAGGAGCTGGAGATCGACGCGTCCCGGTATCAGGGGCACGTGGCCGTGGACAGCGAAGGGTATCTGACGGTGGGCGGTCTGCGGGTGGCCACCCGGTCCGGCGGGAGCTGGAGCCCGGTGAAGGCCCCCTCCGCCGCCCCCACCGCGGCGGACCTGCCCCAGTCCTACCGCCTGGAGATCGAGCCCATCTACATGACCTCGTCGGGCAAGCAGGTCACCTTCGGCGGCGCCTATGACGGCGGCGGGCACACCATCCGGGGGCTGAGTATCCGCACCATCACCGTCGGCTCGGACCAGTACGCCGCCCTGTTCTACCGCTTGTCCGGCAAGGGCGCGCTGAAGAACATCCAGCTGGCCGACAGCGCCATCCAGGGCGTCAGCGCCTCCGGCAGCAACTACACCGGCGGCCTGGTGGGCTATACGGAGGGCACGGTGGTGAACTGCACGGCGCGAAACTGCGCCGTGACGCAGGAAAACGGCAACTCCAAGAGCTATGTGGGCGGCCTGGTGGGCTACGCCCGGAACGGCCAGATCGGCGTGGACGAGGCCGGAACGGCGGGGCCCTGCGCCGCGATCAACTGCGCGGTGGACGGCGGCGCCTCCGACAGCGCCGGCGGCTTCGTGGGCTATGTCCGGGGGGCCACCCTCCAGAACTGCGGCGCCCGGGTGGAGAGCGCCACGGTGGACGGGGCCGCGAAGACGGCCGCCGACCTCTACGATACCCAGCGGGTCCTGGGCGAGGTCAACGTGGGCGGCTTCGCTGGAAGCGTCGAGGAGGGGACCGTCCAGTACTGCTACGCCGCGGTGAAGGTCCAGGGCGGCACCGCCGGGGGCTTTGCCGGAAAACTGCTGGACAAGAAGAACGCCAGCGTCGTGAAGGACTGCTACGCCGCGGGGCACACCCGCAACGGGGTGTATGTGGTCAACGACCCCAACGTGGCCGGGACCCTGAGCGCCGGGGGCTTCCTGGGCGCGTGGAGCGGCGGCGAGCTGGACGGTCTGTGCTACACCACCTGTTCCGCCGCCACGGTGGACGGCAAGGTGGACGTGTTCGCCGTCACCGAGAAGAAGACCGCCCCGGCGGGCTGTTACGCCGGCGGGGACGTGATGCGGGGCGGCGCGGCCGCCAGCGAGGCCGCCAACAACTCCGCCAAGGTGGCGACCCGGCCTCTGGCGGAACTGGCCGGGGCGGACCTGGGGGAGGCCGTCCCCTATGACCGCACCCTGCCCCAGAAGTACAGCCACCGGGCCGTGACCTATCCCGACGGCACCCCCATGCCCCACTACGGCGACTGGTACCACAAGAAGACCGGCGCCAGGCGGGAGTGGGTCCAGCAGCTGCCCCAGTCCGACCCCAAGAACTTCGCCAACTTCCAGGTGAACGCCGACTGGGTGGGGGAGGACCTGCACGTCAACTTTGACGTGTTCCACGACGCCGTCTCCGGCCAGGATATTGCCAACACCGGCGTCTTCACCAACGGCGTCTACTCCCTCACCACCGACCTGGGCTACCGCCTCATCTTCCGGATCGTCCGCAACGGCGATGGCGGATACGACATCTGGGGCCCGGAGGGCATCACCTGGTCCAGCCGTCGGGTGGCCCTGGACGGCGCGGATTACGACGGAAAGCCGGACGGGGAGAAGGACGGCAACTACCACGACACCCTGGACTTCACCATCCCCCTGGAGCTGATCCCCTACCATGTGCGCTACATCTACCTGGGCGCGCTGGAGAACGACTACGTCCTGGCCATCGAGCACGACCACAGCGTCCCCAACAGCAAGGACAAGCGGGTGAACAACCTCCCCGTGGACGCCACCATCACCGTGGACGGGAACTTTGAGGACTGGCTGGGCTATGAGCACCAGCTCCTGGAGGGGCTGCCCGGCATGGAGGCCACCCCGCTCCACGGCCACGCCACCGGCGCTATCCTGGGCTATGAGAACAAGATCTATCTCCACGTCATCAACGAAGACAAGAACGACATCGTCTCCACCGGCACCCTGGGCGGCCAGGCCATCTTCAACTTCAACCTGGCGGCGGAGGGCTGGGACCTCAAGACCTACGATTGGCTCTGGAAGCTGAACAATCTGCCCTATCCGTCCACGCTGCCCAGCGTCCAGGAGTATGTGATGGGCCCGGAGAAGTGGGTCCAGGACCCCACCACCTGGCAGGGGGAGAACAAGCAGTTCAACGTGATCCACCTCGCCCTCTCCGCCGCGGAGGACCGCCAGGAGTACGAGATGGAGATCGACCTGGACGCCCTGGCCCAGTTCCTCGATCAGGAGACCGGCGACATCTTCAACACCGTTACCGTCACCTTCAACTCCCTGGGGGGCGATCCCCTGGTGGCCAAGCGGGATCCCAGGAGCTGAACGCGCCGCGCCGCAGGGACTGTGAAGGCGGAGACCCTGACAGGCTCCGCCGCACAGTCCCTTTTTCCTGTTTTCAGGACAGGGCGGGCCTTTTTCTCTTGATTTTTCCCAAGGCCCGGCTATAATAGGGGAGGCGGACGCTTCCGCCGGGAAGGAACGGTTTTGATGGACATTCAATTTCTGCTCTTACTGCAAAGCTTTCGGTTGGCCATCGGCGGGGCGCTGAACGACTTTTTCCTCCAGATCAGCGACCTGTCCTACGGCGTCTTCATCTGGATGCTGGCCTGTATACTCTTTTGGGCGGTGGACAAGCGGAGCGGGAGCTATCTGTTCCTGAACGTGGGCTTCTCCCGGTTCTTCATGCAGGGGCTGAAGCTCACCTTCTGCGTGTACCGCCCCTGGATCCGCTGTGACCAGCTGGTCCCGGTGGAGGAGGCCTCCGGCTACTCCTTCCCCAGCGGCCACAGCGTGACCGCCGCGGCCAACTACGGAACGGTGATCCGTCAATACGGCAAAAAGCACCGGCCCCTGGCGGTCTTTATGGGATTCATGCTCCTGCTCACCATGTTTTCCCGCAACTATATCGGGGTCCACACCCCCCAGGACGTGGTGGTGGGCGCTCTGCTGGGCCTGGTGGTGGTCTTTTTGGGGACGCGGGTGTGGAACTGGATCGACCAGGACAGCAAGCGGGACTACCTCATCCCCTGCGCCGGGGTGGTGCTGACCGCGCTGCTGCTGCTCTACATCTCCCTCAAGTCCTACCCCATGGACCTGGTGGACGGCAAGCTGCTGGTGGACCCGGCCAAGATGGCCCGGGACGGGTTCAAGGACGCGGGGCGGCTGCTGGGGGTGACTCTGGCCTGGTTCCTGGAGCGGCGGTTCGTCCGCTTCTCCCTGGACGTGTCCCCCCTCCGGAAGGTGACCCGGTGCTGTGTGGGCGTACTGCTGATCCTGCTCTACGAGACCGCGGTGATGCCGGCGGTGACCGGGGCGGTGAGCTCGTCGTGGATGTGCTTTGTGATGACCTTCCTGGAGTTGATCCTGTTGATGGCGGTCTATCCCCTGTGCTTCTCCCGGCTGGAGGCCGGGGCGGACCGCCGCCGGGCCCGGAAGACCGCGTGAGACCGAGACAAAGCGCCTGCCTCCGTTGGGAGGCAGGCGCTTTTTGGTCTGGGCGAGAGGTCAGTCGGGGAGGGCGTATTCCAGCACCAGGTTGCCGGAGGCCATGGCGTCCTGGAGGGAGGAGCCGTCCTGGGTGCGGACGGTGACCTTCTGCACCGTCGCGTCCCCCTCCACCTGGTAGGACACGGTGACCGGCTCCTCCTCCGGAGCGGAGAACTGGTCGGCGGGGACCGCCACCAGCTGGCCGGTGGCCGCGACGGGGAGGTCCCGAATGGAGTACTCCGCCACCGGCTGGCGGTCCAGGAGGCCGGAGCCCTCGTCGGTGGGCGTCCAGGTCAGGTCGGGCTGGTCGGCGGGGGCGTCGTCCCAGTCGGTGGGGGCGTCGTCATAGGCGTACTCCGCCACCATGGGCGCGTCGGAGGCTATCGTCTCCGTAGTGACGCCGTCCCGGGTGACCACCCGCACCCGCACCGGCTCCTGGGCGCCGCCGTTGTCCACTTCGTGGTAGAGGACGGCCGGGGTCTGGGTGGGGTCGGCGGGCTCCGCCGTGGCCGGCGTGTCGGCCGCCGGAGAAGCCGGGTCGGCCGGAGGGTCGGAGATGGCGGCGAAGGCGGTGATGGCTCCGGCGGTCACCAGCAGGGCCGCCACGATCAGGGCGGCCACGGTCTTTTTCTTCCATTTCATAATGGCCAAGATCCTTTCTTCTGTTGTATTTTTGCTCAGGCAACTGGGAAAGGCGCTGAGGCGGCCGCGGCGCTCCTCCAGGCGGAGGAGGGTCATGGCGTAGTCCTTCCGGCTCCGCTGGCCGAAGTGGCGGAGGACCTGTTCGTCGCAGGCCAGCTCCACGTCCCGGTCCAGCAGGAGGTAGAGCGCCCACACGAAGGGGTCGAACCAGTGGACGCACAGGGCCAGAGCCGCCGCGCCCTTCAGCAGGGAGTCCAACCGGCGGATGTGGACGTATTCGTGGTAGAGGATGTACTCCCCCTGGCGGCGCCGGGTCCAGTCCAGCCCGGCGGGGACCAGGATGACCGGGCGCAGAGCGCCGTAGGTGAGGGGGGTGGAGAGGCCGGGCAGCTGGCGGACCCGGATCCGCCGCCGCAGAGGATGCTCCTCCAGCCAGCGGGTGACGAACCGGTCCCGGACGGGGAGGGCGGCGCGAAAGGCCCGCCGGCACCGCAGGTAGGAGACCAGAAAGCGCGCGGCCAGGACCGCCGCCCCCGCGCCCCAGAGCAGGGCGAGGAGGGGGAGCGGGGCGGGCTCCGCCCTCAGGCTGCTGACCGTCCCCAGGGCGGGCGGGACCGGCCCCGCCGGGGTGGGCAGGGATACGGGGAGCGCCACGGAGAAGGGGAGGAGCAGCCGGGCCAGGGCCACGGCCCACAGCGCCGGAAAGCACCGCCGGGGCAGACGGCGGCTCCCCAGGGCGCGGATCAGGAGCACCCCCAGGATCAGCGCCGCCCCGGAAAGGCTCATCCGCGCCAGGCCCACCGTCCGGATCACTCCCATTCCGCCACGATCCGCTTCAGGCGGCGGATCTGCTCCGGGGTGAGGCGCTCCTTGCCCAGCAGGGCGGCGAACAGGTTCTCGGTGGCCCCGTCGTAGACCCGGTCGATGAGCTCGTTGGTCTCGGCCCGCTGTACCGCCTCCTTGGGGATGAGGGCGCGGCAGAGGAAGTGGGGCTCGGAACGGGCGATGGCCCCCTTGGCGATACAGCGCTTGATGAGGGTGTAGGTGGTGTTCATGTTCCAGCCCACCTCCGCCTTCAGCACGTCCGAGATGTGCTTGGCGGTGACCTCGCCCTCCCGCCAGAGGACGCGCATCACCTTCAGCTCCGAGTCGAACAGCTTGACCTCCATGGGCAAGCCCCCTTTCATAAGACTGGTGTAGTTTGGGCCCAAGGTCATTCTACCACAGTCGTGTGGGGCTGTCAATACTACTGGAGTAGTTTTTTCAAAAGAAGACGAGCGAAATTTTCTTGTAGGCGGCGGCGGAGCATGGTACAATGGACCAAAAGGGGAGCGCCCCATGGGGCGGCCTCCCGGAGTTTCAGAACAACAAGGGGGAGACGGACATGGAGACCGTGCGGCTGAGCAACGGCGTGGAGATGCCCAGGCTGGGGTTTGGGACCTATCAGATCCGGGACCTGGGGGAGTGCGAGGCGTGCGTCACGGAGGCGATCGAGGCAGGCTACCGGATGATCGACACCGCCCAGGCCTACTACAACGAGGAGGCGGTGGGCGCGGCGCTGAGCCGGTGCGGCCTGGACCGGAAGGAGCTGTTCGTGGTCACCAAGGTCAACTTCCGCAACTTCGCCGCGGGCCGGTGCCGGGAGTCGGTGTTGGCGTCCATGGAAAAGCTGCGGGTGGAGTATCTGGACCTGGTGCTGCTCCACTGGCCCTTCAACGACTACTACGCCGCGTGGCGGGACCTGGAGGCCCTCTATAACGAGGGACTGCTCCGGGCCATCGGCGTGTCCAACTTCCACCCGGACAGGCTGGTGGACCTGATCAACTACAACCGGGTGACCCCCCACGTCAACCAGGTGGAGGCCCACCTCTTCTGCCAGCAGAGGGAGGCCAGGGGGTGGATGGAGAAATACGGCGTCGTCCCCATGGCCTACGCCCCCCTGGGCCAGGCCCGGCGGAAGGAGATGTACACCCTGCCCCAGGTGCTGGGACCGGCGGAGCGGTACGGCAAGACGCCGGCCCAGGTCATGCTGCGCTTCCTGCTCCAGTCCGGCTTCCTCCCCATCCCCAAGAGCGTCCACCCCCAGCGCATCCGGGAGAACCTGGAGGTGTTCGACTTCTCCCTGGACAGCGGGGAGATGGACGCCCTCCGGGCCCTGGACACCGGCGTGGCCATGATCGGCAACCCGGAGAACCCCGTCCGGGCGGAGGCGGCCCCGCACTGGAAGTGATCGGATTTTTCTCTTGCCAAGCGGGGCGGCTTCTGCTATAATCAAATCGCCTAAAAGAAATGGGTGCGGAAGGAGAAATATCGTCGTATTGCACATAACACTTCAAGGAGGCCACATCTATGGAACCGAAATTCTTCCCACTGTTGGACATTGACGGGGTGCCTCTGCTGGCGGCGAAGGGCCACTTTGCCACCCGCAACAGCCACATCAACTACTTCATCGACGTGACGGCCCAGAAGTACAGCCTCAAGGGGTGCCGGGCCGTGGCCAGGGAACTGGCCAACCGTCTCCAGAACCGGTTCCAGGTGGACTCCATCCTCTGCATGGACGGCACCAGCGCCGTGGGCGCCTGTCTGGCCCGGAAGCTGACCCAGCAGGGGGGACGCTCCCTCAGCGAGGGGGACGATATGTACATCATCAAAGGGGAGCTGGACGGCAAGGGGAACCTGATCTTCCGGGACAACGCCCGGTTCATGCTGGAGGGGAAGCGGGTGCTGATCCTCATGTGTTCCCTCACCACCGGCACCACCGCCCTCCAGGGGAAGCGGAGCGTGGAGTATTACGGCGGCAGGGTGGTGGGCGTGGCGGCCATCTATGCCGCCATCCACGAGCTGGAGGACCTGCCGGTGATCTCCATCTTCGACACCAACACCATCCGGGACTACGCCTCCCACTCCCCCAAGGACTGCCCCATGTGCAAGGCCGGACAGCCCATCGACGCGGTGGTGAACACCTTCGGCTTTTCCAAGATCTGAAGCGGCCGCGCCGCCGGTACGCCGGCGGCGCGGCTTGCTATCTCCCCGCGAGGAGGCGGTATCGTGAAGACCGGAAAAAAGCTCGCCCTCACCGCCCTGGCCCTGGCGGCCGCGGCGGCGCTGGCGTTTTTGCTCTGGCGCTTCGTCGGAGCGGGCGGTCCGTCCGCGGACCCCGGCCGGGAGGCCGGGACCTGCACCCTCTCCATCGACTGCGTGGCCATCCTGGACCACCGGGAGGACCTGGACCCGGACAAGGCGGAGCTGGTGCCGGAGGACGGCTGGATCCTGCCGGAGACCCGCGTCACCTTCTACGAGGGGGAGAGCGTCTTCCACGTCCTCCTGCGGGAGATGAAAAAGGCGGGCATCCACATGGAATTTGCCGACACCCCCATGTATAACTCCGCCTACATCGAGGGCATCGGCAACCTGTATGAGTTCGACTGCGGCCAGCTGTCCGGCTGGATGTACTCGGTCAACGGCTGGTACCCCAACTACGGCTGCTCCCGCTACCAGCTCCGGGACGGCGACGTGGTGGAGTGGCGCTACACCTGCAATCTGGGTGTGGACATCG
>CANRBW010000055.1 GCA_947628975.1 uncultured Oscillospiraceae bacterium
GCCTCTCCCGGTAGAGCTGCCGGGCGTCCAGGATGGTCTGGTCGTCGGTGTCGGCGTAGCCGGTGGCCTCGGCGATGAGCTCGTCGGAGAGGCCCTGCTTGCGGAGGTCCGCCTGGGCCAGGTAGTCGGCGTTGCCCCCCAGCATGATGTCGGTGCCGCGGCCGGCCATGTTGGTGGCCACGGTGACCGCCCCGAACTGCCCCGCCTGGGCCACGATCTCGGCCTCCTTCTCGTGGTTCTTGGCGTTGAGGACGTTGTGGGGGATCCCCGCCTGGGTCAACAGCTTGCTCACCCGCTCGGACACCTCGATGGACACCGTGCCCACCAGCACCGGCTGGCCCTTGTCGTGGCAGGCCTTCACCTGGGCCACGATGGCCCGGAACTTCCCCGCCTGGGTCTTGTAGACCACGTCGTGGTGGTCTGTGCGGATCATGGGCTTGTTGGTGGGCACCTCCACGATGTCCAGGGCGTAGATCTGGCCGAACTCCTCCTCCTCGGTGAGGGCGGTGCCGGTCATGCCGGAGAGTTTGTCGTAGAGCCGGAAGTAGTTCTGGAAGGTGATGGTGGCCAGGGTCTTGCTCTCCCGGGCCACGGTGACCTTCTCCTTGGCCTCGATGGCCTGGTGGAGCCCCTCGGAGTACCGCCGGCCGAACATCAGCCGGCCGGTGAACTCGTCCACGATGATGACCTCGCCGTCCTTGACCACATAGTCGATGTCCCGCTTCATCACCCCGTGGGCCCGGATGGCCTGGTTGATGTGGTGGGAGAGGGTGCTGTTCTCCGGATCGGCCAGGTTCTCCAGCTGGAACTGCTGCTCGGCCTTGGCGATGCCCCTGGCGGTCAGGGTGGCGGTGCGGAGCTTTTCGTCCACGATGTAGTCGGCGTCCTCGTCGGGATCCTCCTCCGCCTTCTCGTCCACGCTGGCCACCCGCTTGCCCCGCAGCCGGGCCACGAAGGCGTCCACCACCGTGTAGAGCTGGGTGGACTTGTCCCCCTGGCCGCTGATGATCAGGGGGGTGCGGGCCTCGTCGATGAGGATGGAGTCCACCTCGTCCACGATGGCGAAGGCGTGGCCCCGCTGGACCAGCTCCCCCTTGTAGATGGCCATGTTGTCCCGCAGGTAGTCGAAGCCGAACTCGTTGTTGGTGCCGTAGGTGATGTCCGCCTCGTAGGCCGCCTTGCGGTCCCTGGGCTCCACCGCGTGGATCACCAGCCCCACCGTCAGCCCCAAAAAGCGGTAGATCTTGCCCATCCACTCGCTCTGGTACTTGGCCAGGTAGTCGTTGACGGTGACGATGTGGACCCCCTCGCCGGTGAGGGCGTTCAGGTAGGCGGGCAGGGTGGCCACCAGGGTCTTGCCCTCGCCGGTCTTCATCTCGGCGATCCGCCCCTGGTGGAGGATGATCCCGCCGATGAGCTGGACCCGGTAGGGCCGCAGCCCCACCACTCGCCAGGCCGCCTCCCTGGCGGTGGCGAAGGCCTCGGGCAGGATGTCGTCGGTGGTCTCCCCCGCCGCCAGCCGGGCCTTCAGCTTGGGGGTCATGGCCTTCAGTTCCTCGTCGGAGAGGGCCTTATAGCTCTCCTCCAGCGCCTCGATCTGGTCCACCAACTTGTCGATCTTTTTCAGCTCCCGGTCCGAATGGGTGCCGAAGAGCTTGGTCATCAGTCCCATGTCCTCACCTGTCTTTCCCCGGAATCGTCCATTGTAGCTTGTTATTTTATCACACCCCGCCCGGTTAGAAAAGACCTATTTGTAAATTTCCCCCGGCTGTGTTAGAATATTTCCGACTCGACCGGAAAGGAGGGAGGTCCCGTGCTCCGTCAGGGACAGCGCCACACCGTCCCCGTGGAGGGGTACTCCTCCCAGGGCCTGGGGGTGGCCCGGATCGACGGCCAGGTGGTCTTTGTCCACGGCGCCCTGGCCGGGGAGACCTGCGAGGTGCGCGTCCAGCACGTGGGCCACAGCGCCGCCTGGGCGGGGCTGGAGCGGGTGCTGACCCCCTCCCCCGACCGCCTGGAGCCCAACTGCCCCTACTACGCCCAGTGCGGCGGCTGCCAGACCCGCCACATGACCTACCCCGCCGAGCTGGCCTTCAAGTCCGGCAAGGTCCGGGAGGCCCTGCGCCGCATCGGCGGCGTGGACCCCGGCCCGGTGCCCATCCGGGGGGCCGACCGGCCCGACCGCTACCGCGGCAAGGTCCAGTTCCCCGTGGCTCCCGGTCCCGCCATCGGCTACTTCCAGGCCCGGACCCACCAGGTGGTGGACGTGGCCGACTGCCTGCTGACCCCCGCCCTGTGCGCCCCCCTCCGGGCCGCCCTGAAGGACTGGATGACCGCCCACGCCGTCCCCGCCTACGACGAGCGGACCCGCTCGGGCCTCATCCGCCACCTCTACATCCGGACCAACGCCCAGGGGGAAGCCCTGGTCTGTCTAATGGCTAATAGCCATTCCCTTCCCCAGGAGGCCGCCCTGGTGGAGGCCCTCCGGGCCGCCGCGCCGGGGCTGACCGGGGTGGTCCTGGGGGTGAACCGCCGGGGGGACAACGTCATCCTGGGGGACAGCTACCGCACCCTCTGGGGCCGGGACTTCCTGATGGACGCCCTGTGCGGCCTGACCTTCCGGCTCTCCGTCCCCTCCTTCTTCCAGGTCAACCGCCCCCAGGCGGAGGCCCTCTACGCCCTGGCGGCCGACTTCGCCGGTCTGACGGGGACGGAGACCCTGCTGGACCTCTACTGCGGCGCCGGCGCCATCGGCCTCACCCTGGCCCGCCGGGCGGGGGAGGTCATCGGGGTGGAGACGGTGGCCTCCGCCGTGGATGACGCCTGGGAGAACGCCCGCCGCAACGGCGTGACCAACGCCCGCTTCCTCCGGGCCGACGCGGCCCAGGCCGCCGCCCAGCTGGCCGCCCAGGGCCTCCGGCCGGACGTGGTGGTGGTGGACCCGCCCCGGAAGGGCCTCGCCCCGGAGGCGGTGGAGGCGGTGGCCGCCATGGCTCCGCCCCGGCTGGTCTACCTCTCCTGCGACCCCGCCACCCTGGCCCGGGACGTAAAGGCCCTCTCCCCCGCCTACGCCCTCACCCGCGTCCACGCCGTGGATATGTTCCCCCGCACCAGCCACGTGGAGACCGCGGCGCTGCTGTCCAGGGCCGGATCACCCGCGCGCAAAACACCTTGACGCAAGGATGCTTCACCGGAAAAGGCGCGAGTAAGCCCCGCGCGGGCAGAGCGTGCCAAAGGGGCGAGCCCCCGCGCCGCCCGTCCTATCCGCAAACCATATGCTATGAGAAAGGGCTTTTGATATGAGCGAGGATATTATGATTGCTCCGCCGGAGGACGTAGAGATCATCGACCCATCAGATTACAAAGACCTCGTGCGGCTATTCAAGCAGATGCCGGAGGTGGCCACGCCTCTTTTGCGGGGAGCGACGGCCGTTTCCTCCAAAATCGAGAGGGCCTTATATACCGCGCCGGCATTTATTGATGCGGTGAAGGCCGCCGTTCCCGACGTGACCTTGCAGGCCGTTCTAACAGGTGAGCAGCGGCGGCAGATCGCCCAGGGCGCTTTGAAGCTGATGACCAGGAAAGACGGGTCGCTCCTGGCGAATCTCATCGATCCCAAAAAGGGAAAGATCGTTGCGACGATCCCCCTCAAGTCTGTAAGGATGGCGCCGGAGATCACACAGGCCATGACCAACTTTTCGTCCCAGATGCAGATGGCGCAGATCGCCGAGCAGATCCAGGCCGTTCAACTCGCCGTGGAAGAAGTCCATATGGGGCAGGAACATGACCGCCTCGCGACAGCCTACAGCTGTCAGCAGAAATTGCTTCAGGCAATGGAGATCCAGGACCCGGAACTGCGGTCAATGGCGCTGATACAACTTGCGGCGTCAGCTGAGGACAGCAGAAATCTTCTGATGCTCAGCCAAAAAAGCAACGTTGATTTCATCATAAGTCAGCCCGAAACCTTCCTGAAGAAGGTACTGTCCGGATCGACCCCGGAAAAAATCAAGGGCAGGATGAGCGAGATGCGCGAAAGCCTGTGCGCTGTAAATATGGTCTCGCTCGTAGAGACCATGGCATATCAAGAGCTTGGAGAGCACGAGGCGGCAAGAAAAAGCCTCACATATTATGCGGGCTTTATCGATGGGACCTATCTGTCTGATCCGAATCTGGTTGAAAGGCTGGACATGATAGATCCCGCTCCGGAACGCTACTGGTCGCAGACTCTGCCTGACATCAGCAAAAAAATCAAAGCGCTTCCAAGCACCGCGGGTATGAAACCGTTGGAAACAAAAAGACGCAGGAGGGAAATGAAATGAACACTGGATCCGGCCCGAAGCTTTGTAAAAACAAGAATTGCCGCAAGGTCCTTCCGGAAGGCTATAAGTATAGTTACTGCGAGGCCTGCCGGAACGATCGCGCACACGCCACGAAAGTCATCGGCAAAATCGGATCCGCTTTGGTAGGGGTGGCGGCATGCCTTGTGGGCATCGTGGTTTCCGGCGGTCAGGATAAAAGCAAAAATCAAAATCAGGGCACCTGACACATACGATCCCCCTGCTCGGGCCGCTGTTTTCCCGCTTGCGCTTTTTCGCCGGTTCGCGCTATAATATCCCAGAGCGGCCGGACCCGCGGGCGGCCCCGCCCGGCCGCCGGAACAGAACTAAGGTTCAAGAAAGGAAGCGAGCGTCAATGCAGTACAAGATCCTTGGCGAGCCCATGCCCGTGGTCCTCTGCGAACTGGCGGCGGAGGAGTCCATGGTCACCGAGAAAGGCTCCATGGTCTGGATGACCCCCAACCTGGAGATGGTCACCTCCGCCGGCGGCGTGGGCAAGGCCTTTGGCCGGATGTTCTCCGGCGAGTCCATCTTCCAGAATATCTACACCGCCAAGGGCGCCCCCGGCTCCATCGCCTTCGGCGCCAGCTTCCCCGGCTCCATCCGGGCCATCCAGGTCACCCCCGACAAGCCCATCGTGGCCCAGAAGTCCGCCTTCCTGGCCGCCGAGCAGGGGGTGGAGCTGTCCGTCTTCTTCCACAAGAAACTGGGGGCCGGTTTCTTCGGCGGCGAGGGCTTCATCATGCAGAAACTCTCCGGCCAGGGCACCGCCTTTTTGGAGATCGACGGCTCCGCCGTGGAGTACGACCTGAAGGAGGGGGAGCGACTGATCGTGGACACCGGCAACCTGGCCATGATGGACGCCACCTGCTCCATCGACATCCAGAGCGTCAAGGGCGTGAAGAACAAGCTCCTGGGGGGCGAGGGGTTCTTCAACACCGTGGTCAGCGGCCCGGGCCATGTGGTCCTCCAGACCATGCCCCTCAGCGGCCTGGCCGGCGCCATCGCCTCCGTCCTCCCCGCCCGCAACTGACCCCCGCGGTCCATTCCGGCTCCCCGGCCGGGGCAGAGCCCCGGCCGGGGAGCCGTTTTCCGCTCTGTCGGGGCCGGAATTTCCTCCCTCCGGGGGAAAAGCGGAAATTTTCCCCCCAAAGACCTTGACAGCGCCCGCCGGGCCTGATATACTACTAGGGCCGCTCAGAACAGGGCCTGCAAGTGGCGCGCCGCGCCCTCCTGCCAAGGCGAGCCCGTAATAAAGGAGTGAAACAGAGAATGCACGCGATCATTGTCACCGGCGGGAAGCAGTACAAGGTCACCCAGGGCGACGTCCTCTATGTGGAGAAGCTCCCCGTGGAGAGCGGGGACACCGTCACCTTCGACCAGGTCCTGGCCCTCCTTGACGACGACAAGGCCACCTTCGGCCAGCCCACCGTCCCCGGCGCCAGCGTCGAGGCCAAGGTGGTCAAGAACGGCAAGGGCAAGAAGGTCATCGTCTTCAAGTACAAGCCCAAGAAGAACGAGAAGACCAAGCAGGGCCACCGTCAGCCCTACACCAAGATCGAGATCACCAAAGTGAACGCCTGATGACCACCGTGACGTTCACCACCCGGGACCGGCGCATCGAGGCCGTGGCGCTCCAGGGCCACGCCGACCTGGCCCCCGCGGGGCAGGACGTGCTCTGCGCCGCCCTGACCTCCGCCATCCGCCTTGTGGAGGCCACCGTCAACGACGTGCTGGCCGTGGGCGCGGCGGTGAAGGTCCGGGAGGACCCGGCGCTGATCTCCCTCAAGCTCCCCGGCGACATGGGCCGGGAGAACGAGTCCGTCTGTCAGGCGCTCCTGGCCGGTCTCATGGTCCATCTGGCCGCCCTGGCCGAGGAGTACCCGGAAAATCTGACTGTTTTAGACACGGAGGTGTAAACACCATGCTGAATATCGGTTTGCAGTTCTTCGCCCACAAAAAGGGCGTCGGCTCCACCCGCAACGGCCGGGACAGCGAGTCCAAGCGCCTGGGCGTGAAGCGGGCCGACGGCCAGTTCGTCTTGGCCGGGAACGTGCTGGTCCGCCAGCGGGGCACCCACATCCACCCCGGCGTGAACGTGGGCAAGGGCAGCGACGACACCCTCTTCGCCACGAAGTCCGGCCGGGTGAAGTTCCACCGGCTGGGCAAGGACCGCAAGCAGGTCTCCATCGTGGAAGAGGCCGAATGATCCCCTGACGCTGGTAAGGGTCGTTGCAACGCCTTGCAACGACCCTCTTTTTATCCCCACAGGAAAGGATGTGTTCCTATGCCCGCGGCATGGTTGGACCAGGCCCGGATCTCGGTCCAGGCCGGGACTGGCGGCAACGGCGCGGTGGCCTTCCACCGGGAGAAGTATGTGGCCGCCGGCGGCCCCGACGGCGGGGACGGCGGCCGCGGCGGGGACGTGGTCGTGGTGGTGGACGACCACATGACCACCCTGATGGACTTCCGCTACAAGCGCAAATATGTGGCCGGCAACGGCGGGGACGGCTCCGGCAACCGCTGCTCCGGCCGGGACGGGGAGAGCCTGACCATCAAGGTCCCCCGGGGCACCGTCATCCGGGAGGCGGAGAGCGGCGCCATCATCCGGGACATGGCCGACGACACCCCCTTCGTCCTCTGCCGGGGGGGCAACGGCGGCTGGGGCAACCGGCGCTTCGCCACCCCCACCCGCCAGGCGCCCCGCTTTGCCAAGGCCGGCCTGCCCGGCCAGGCCATGGAGGTGATTTTGGAGCTCAAGCTCCTGGCCGACGTGGGGCTGGTGGGCTTCCCCAACGTGGGCAAGTCCACCCTCCTCAGCGCGGTCACCCGCGCCCAGCCCAAGATCGCCAACTACCACTTCACCACCCTCTCCCCCAACCTGGGGGTGGTCTCCCTGGGGGAGGGGACCTCCTTCGTCCTGGCCGACATCCCCGGCATCATCGAAGGGGCGGCCCAGGGGGCGGGTCTGGGCCACGATTTCCTGCGGCACATCGACCGCTGCCGTCTCCTCCTCCATGTGGTGGACATCTCCGGCTCCGAGGGCCGGGACCCGGTGGCGGACTTCGAGGCCATCACTCAGGAGCTCCGGGCCTGGTCGGAGGGCCTGGCCCAGCGCCCCACGGTGGTGGTGGGGGGCAAGGCGGACCTGGCCCCCGACTCCTCCGGTTCCGACGCCCTGCGCGCCCACGCGGAGGGCCTGGGCCTGCCCTACTTTGAGATCTCCGCTGCCACCCACCGGGGGGTGGGGGAGCTGATGGCCTACGCCGCCCAGCGGCTGAGCCAGATGCCGCCCCCCCAGCCCTTCGCCGCCACCTACGTCCCCCAGCCCCCCGCAGTGGAGGGGGACCGCGCCCTGGACATCTCCCGCGCCGACGACGGCACCTGGGTGGTGGAGGGGGAGTGGCTCCGCCGGGTGATGATGAACGTGAACTTCGACGACTTCGAGTCCCGCAGCTGGTTCGACCGGGTCCTCCGCCAGTCCGGCCTCTTCCACCGGCTGGAGGAGCTGGGCATCCAGGACGGGGACACCGTCTCCCTCTACGGCCTGGCCTTCGACTACCAGCGCTGACCCCGGCCCGCCCGGTCCCCCGCCCTCACGCGGGGTCCCGCCAGCCCTTGCAGACGTCCACCCACTGGGCGGCCCCGGCGTGGCGCTCCAGCTCCGCCAGGGTCAGCTCGATGGCGCTGTTGGCGCTTCCGCACGCCGGAAACACCGTCTGGAACCGCTTCAGCGACACGTCCAGATACACCGCCACCCCTTCGCCCACCGCGAAGGGGCAGACGCCGCCCACCCCGTGGCCGACCCGCTCCGCCGTCTCCTCCGGGGAGAGCATCCGCGCCTTGATCCCGAACCGGGCCTTGAACTTGGCGTTGTCCACCTTGGCGTCCCCCGCCGCCACGATCAGCACCGGCCCGTCGCTCCCCGCGAAGGCCAGCGTCTTGGCGATGCGGCACGGCTCGCAGTGGAGCGCCTCCGCCGCCAGGCTCACCGTCGCGCTGGAGACGTCGAACTCCCGGATCCGGTCCTCCATGCCATAGTCCCGAAAATAGGCCCTCACCTTCTCAATGGACATTTTTTCCGTCCTCCTCCCCGCCCCCGCTCCGCGGGGGCTTTTTTGTCGGTCCTCTCTCCGGGCGGGCGTGTCCCCGCCCTTCCCGCTTCCTCAGAGGGGCGCTCCACCTCTCCCCAAACGGCAAGGGGCTGTACCGGCTCTTTCCGGTACAGCCCCGTCTCGTCCTGGTCCTCCCCCTCCGGCGGAGGGGCGGTCCGGGCGGCTTGTCCGCTCAGCCCTTGATGGCCGCCTGGGCGGCGGCCAGGCGGGCGATGGGCACCCGGAATGGGGAGCAGGAGACGTAGTCCAGCCCGATCCGGTGGCAGAACTCCACGCTGGAGGGGTCGCCGCCGTGCTCGCCGCAGATGCCCACGTGGAGGTCCTTGTTGGCGGGACGGCCCAGCTCCATGGCCATCTCCATCAGCTTGCCCACGCCGGTCTGGTCCAGCCGGGCGAAGGGGTCGGACTCGAAGATCTTGGAGTCGTAGTAGGCCCCCAAAAACTTCCCCGCGTCGTCCCGGCTGAAGCCGAAGGTCATCTGGGTCAGGTCGTTGGTGCCGAAGCAGAAGAAGTCCGCCTCCTTGGCGATCACGTCGGCGGTGAGGCAGGCCCGGGGGATCTCCATCATGGTGCCCACCTG
>CANRBW010000056.1 GCA_947628975.1 uncultured Oscillospiraceae bacterium
CCTGGACCACCGGGTCAGGGGCAAGCGGGACAAGAACGCCGCCATCTCCCAGCGGGCGCTGGAGGCGCTGTCCCGGCTGGACATCTGAAAAAACGGAGGGATAGCTATGAGAGTGATCGTAGACGCCATGGGCGGGGACAACGCCCCCCTTTGCAACGTCCAGGGCGCGCTGGACGCCATCCGGGCCTACCCGGAGGTCAGCGTCACCCTGGTGGGGGACGGGGAGACCATCCTCCGCTGTCTGGGCGACCTGGGGGTGGGCGACCTTCCCAAGGAGCTGGAGATCGCCCACGCCGGCCAGGTGGTCACCATGGAGGACAACCCGGCCACCGCCTTCAAAGAGAAGAAGGACTCCTCCCTGACGGTGGGCCTGGAGCTGTTGGCCCAGGGCGGGGGGGACGCCTTCGTCAGCGCCGGCTCCACCGGGGCGCTGCTCAGCGCCGCCACCCTGATCACCAAGCGCATCCGGGGCATCCGCCGGGCCGCCCTGGCCCCGGTGGTGCCCACCGGCAAGGGGGGCGCGGTGCTCATCGACTGCGGCGCCAACGCCCAGTGCACCCCGGAGTACCTCCTGCAGTTCGCCTACATGGGCAGTTTCTACGCCGAGCGGGCCCTGAACCGCCCCGAGCCGCGGGTGGGTCTGCTGAACATCGGCGTGGAGCCCAGCAAGGGCGGCGACCTCCAGCGGGAGACCTACGCCCTCCTCCAGGAGGCGGCCCAGGCCGGGCGGGTGAACTTTGTGGGCAACGTGGAGGCCAGAGAGGCGGTGGAGGGCGCGGTGGACGTGATCGTCACCGACGGCTTCTCCGGCAACGTCTTCCTCAAGACGGTGGAGGGGGCGGGCCTCTTTCTGGGCAGACAGATCAAGACCATGTTCAAAAAGAACCTCCTCACCAAGCTGGCCGCGCTGATGGTCCGGGGCGGCCTGGCGGACTTCAAGCGTCTGCTGGACTCCGAGGAGGTGGGGGGCACCGCCCTCATGGGCATCTCCAAGCCGGTCATCAAGGCCCACGGCTCCTCGGGGGCCAAGGCCATCCGCAACGCCATCCGCCAGGGGGTGGAGCTGGCCCGCTCCGGCCTGATCGACGACATTGCCGCCAACATCTCCTATATGCGTCTGGACCGGGAAAAAAAGTTGGACGCCACAGCGGAAAAATAGGGATTGCCTCTTGACATCCCAGGGAAAACTTTCTATGATTTGAGGTAGAGAGACCCGGCAAATTTCCTTGGGGAAGGAGCGAGACATATGTTCAAAGAGATCGCGCAGATCATCGCGGAACAATTCGGCGTGGAGGTGGACTCCATCTCCATGGAGACCAGCTTTGAAGACGACCTGGGGGCGGACTCCATCGACATCGTGGAGCTGAGCATGGCCCTGGAGGACGCCTTCGAGGTCGGGGAAATGTCTGAGGACGACCTGGGCAACATCTCCACCGTGGGGGACCTGGTGCAGTATATCCAGTCCCACACCGAGGGCGAGTGACCCTGAGAATACCGCGTGAAGCCCCCGCCGCGGCGGGGGCTTTTTGACGATGAGAGGGGAGAGGGGACCGGCTATGCACCCCATGGAGAAAAAGCTGGGCTATCAGTTTCGGGACGCCGCCCTGCTGGACCGGGCCATGACCCACAGCTCCTACGCCAACGAGCGCCTGGGCGGCGCCCTGAGCAGTAACGAGCGGCTGGAGTTTCTGGGGGATTCCATCCTGGGCCAGGTGACGGCGGACCACCTCTACCACGCCCACCCCGACCTGCCGGAGGGGGACCTGACCCGGATGCGGGCGGCCCTGGTCTGCGAGGGGTCCCTGGCCGAGGTGGCCGAGGAGTGGGGCCTGGGGGAGTATCTGAAGCTGGGCAAGGGGGAGGACCAGAACGGCGGACGGACCCGCCCCTCCATCCGGGCCGACGCGGTGGAGGCGGTGCTGGCCGCCGTCTACCTGGACAGCGGCGGCATGGACCAGGTCCGCCGGATCATCGAGACCTTCATCCTCTCCAAGGAGGCCCGCGCCGGGGAGGGGCACGACTACAAGACCGCCCTCCAGGAGCTGGTCCAGCGCGCCCCGGGCCGGACCCTGCGCTACGCCCTGCTGGGGGAGACCGGCCCCGACCACCTGAAGGAGTTCTGGATGGAGGTCACCCTGGACGGCAAGCAGGTGGGCACCGGCCGCGGCCGGAGCAAGAAGGAGGCGGAACAGCAGGCCGCCCAGGCCGCCCTCCGGGCCCTGACCGACTGAGCAAAGTGAAAAAACGCCCGTGGGGGCCCGCGCCGGTGGCGCGGGCCCCCACGTCTGCTGTCAGCCCCCTCTGGCCTCCCCCAGGCCGGGCGGGTATTTCGCCGGGTCCAGGCCGTAGAGCTGGACGATCTCTACCCGGTCGCTGAGGAGCAGGTCCATGGGGGTGACGATCCGCCCCCCGTCCCCGTCCAGGTCCACCCCCACCGCCATCCAGGCGTACCAGGGCAGATAGCCGCACTGGGCGCTGTGGGGGCCGTCCAGGGGCTGGAACTTGTCGCCAAACACGCCGCTGACCAGGCTGTAAGGCACGTCGGTCAACAGCCGGTCCGCCAGCTGGACCACCTGGTGGCGGAGGGCATCGTCCGCCTTGGGCCGGAGGACCGCCCAGGTGGTGTACCCCCGCCAGTGGTTCCCGTCCACCTCCGCCGAGCGGGTGCCCAGCACCACCGACTCCAGCGTCACCGGCCGCGCCGGGTCGGGGTCCAGCACCAGCCCCGCGTGGCCGTGGGTCCACCCGGCGGTGTGGGTGGAGAGGGAGACCAGAATGTCCCCCTCCTTCAGAGGGGCCAGGGGGGCGGCGTAGAGCATCATCCCCTCCTCGTCCCGGTACCGGTGCTCCCCGGTGGTGATCCCCAGGGGGGAGCACACCTCCCGGTCGGGGGGGTGGAAAAAGGCGTCCTGAATGGCCAGGATCCGCGCCGTCCCCGCCGCGCCCATGGCCCGCAGGTCGTCGATGGCCGCCGGGCCCAGGCCGGTCTGGGCGTAGAGCAGGCGGTAGTCCTCCTCCCCCAGCGCCGCCTGGGCCAGCACCGGCCCCAGCTCCGCCTGGGGCAGGGCGGGGGAGTAGGGCCGTAGCCGGTGGGCGAAGGGTTCCTGGAGCAGGGTCCACCCCAGCGCCAGCCCCAACAGGGCCGCCGCCAGCCGCGCCGCCCACCGCGCCAAACGCCTCGCCACTGTCCTCGCCACCTTTCCTTGTGTCCCATTATACTCCATCGCCCCGCCCCTTTGCAACTCCCCGCCGGCGAGAGAGCGGAGCGCCGCTGACGGGGGCGCGCGTCAAAACAGGGGAGGGGGTCGTGCGTAAACCGGGGGAGAGACCGTGCGTCCAAAACGGGGGAGGGCCGTCCGGCTCCTCCGCCGGGGGTGCGGGAAAAATTTCGCGAAAATCTCTGAAGTGTTATCATTTTGTCGCATGTGGGGGAGGAACGAAAGGAAACGCTTGACAGAAGTTTTGAATCGACCCTATACTGGAGAAAAGGGCGACAGCTCAAGAGGGCGTCGGAAAAGAGCGCCGTTCCCCCGGTGGGCTGTCCGCTCCAAAAGACATCAAGGGAGGGTCATGTGGCATGACAAACGAAGAGATCATGAAGGCGGTAAAACCGGCGATCTGTTCCCAACTCAAAAGTCCGGCCTCCGCGCAGTTCCCGGTGGACGAGATCACCATCACGGGGGACGAGTGGAACGGATACCATGTGGAGGGGTATGTGGATTCCCAGAACGGCTACGGCGCCATGATGAGAAACGACTTCACCGCGGAGGTCCAGGTCTCGAACGGCGCGCCCGTAGTCACCTCCCACTCGGTGGGGAAGAAGGCAAACGCCGCGCGCAAGTGGGAATTTGGGTACAACTATCTGACTATCGCCCTTTTCACCATCATTGGCGGCGCGATCCTGTACTTTCTCAACAGCGCGTTCGTGGACGCATTCATGGGCTGAACCTGGCCGGTGACGGGAAAGGAGCGGAACCATGGCGTTCAAGAGAATGGAAGGGTTTGTCGGGAGCGTCCCCCAGGGGTTCATTGACCGGAGCCTGAAGGTCTGCCCCCTCTGCGGGAGCGTCAGGCCCCACTGGGGGATCGACGAGAAGATGCAGCTGAAGCTGGAGGGAAACCTGTATCTGTTCCAGTGCGAGCAGTGCAAGGGGGTGCTGAGCTCGCCGATCCCCGACGTGACGGGCTATAACAACACGGTCCTCACCACCACCGGGCTTTTGAAAAAGCTGTCCGGGAAGAAAAACGGCGTGATTTACCTGAGGATCTATGACGCGGGGAGCAATCCCGACCTGCGGGACAGCGTCGGGAAGGAATTCACCCTCCAGGAGCTCCAGGCCCTGGCCGCGGAGAAGGAGCGGCCGGAGCCGGAGGGGAGCGGAAAGTTCTATTGACAGACCCCCCGCGCGAGGCGATAAGCAACAAAAAACCCCGCTCCGGCCTGAGACGGAGCGGGGCTTTCGACTATGTGTGCGGCGCGAAAGGGCGCTTGCACCTTTGCGCGTAGGTTGTGCGCGAAAGGGGGGCTTACTTGTTCAGCTGCTTGGCGATCTCCTCGGCGAAGTTCTCCTGCTTCTTCTCGATGCCCTCGCCCTTCTCGAAGCGGACGGCGTCGGTCAGTTTGATGGACCCGCCCAGGGCCTTGGCCTGGGCCGCCACATACTGCTCCACGCTCATGGAGCCGTCCTTGACGAACTCCTGCTGCATCAGGCAGTTCTCCTCGTAGAACTTGCGGAGCTTGCCCATGACGATGCCCTCCTTGACCTTGTCGGGCTTGGCGGCCATCTTGGGATCGTTCTCCATCTGGACCAGCATGATCTTCTTCTCCTCGTCCAGCACGTCCTGCCCCACCTGGCTCTTATCCAGGAAGCGGGGGTTCAGCGCGGCGATCTGCATGGCCAGGTCCTTGCCCACCTCGGTGACCTTGTCGGCGGCCAGGTCGGTCTCCAGGTTCACCAGCACGCCGATGCGGCCGCCCATATGGACGTAGGAGACGCTGACCCCCTGGCCGAAGCGGGCGAAGCGGCGGACCTTGATGTTCTCGCCGATGACCTGGACCTTCTCGATGGTCTCCTCGGCCACGGTACGGCCGGTGCCGGGGTAGGGCTTGGCCAGCAGGTCGTCCAGGTCCTTGGGGTCCTCCTTGGCGATCACGTCGGCCACCTGGTGGACAAAGTCGGTGAACTTCTCGTTCTTGGCCACGAAGTCGGTCTCGGCGTTGACCTCCACCACCACGCCCACGCCGTCGATAACGGCGGCGTAGGCCACGCCCTCGGCGGCGATGCGGCCGGCCTTCTTCTGGGCGGTGGCCAGGCCCTTCTCCCGCAGGAACTCGATGGCCTTGTCCATGTCGCCGTCGCTGGCGGTGAGGGCCTTCTTGCAGTCCATCATGCCAACGCCGGTCATCTCGCGGAGCTTGCTCACGTCTTGCGCGGTAATAGCCATGTTACTCTCCTCCAGTCCTATGTGTTGATCACTCGCTCACCACGGGGGCCTCGGCGGGGGCGGCCTCCGGGGCGGGAGCGTCGGCGCCCTGCTTGCCCTCCTGGATGGCGTTGGCCATGACCGAGGAGATGAGCTTGATGGCGCGGATAGCGTCGTCGTTGCCGGGGATGACGTAGTCGATCTCGTCGGGGTCACAGTTGGTGTCCACAATGGCCACCACCGGGATGTGGAGCTTCCGGGCCTCGTTGATGGCGTTGCGCTCCTTCCGGGGGTCCACCACGAACAGCGCGCCGGGGAGCTTGCGCATCTCGGTGACGCCGCCCAGGTACTTCTCCAGCTTGGCGATCTCGCCCAGGTGGTGCATGACCTCCTTCTTGGGGAGCATATCGAAGGTGCCGTCCTCCTGCATCTTCTTGAGCTGGGCCAGACGGTCCACCCGGCCCCGCATGGTCTTGAAGTTGGTGAGCATCCCGCCCAGCCACCGCGCGTTGACGAAGTACATCCCGCAGCGCTGGGCCTCCTCCTTGATGGCCTCCTGGGCCTGCTTCTTGGTGCCCACGAAGAGCAGGGACTGGCCCTCCTCGCTGAGCTGACGCACGAAGGCGTAAGCCTCCTCCAGCTTCTTCACCGTCTTTTGCAGGTCGATGATGTAGATGCCGTTGCGCTCGGTGTAGATGTAGCTGGCCATCTTGGGGTTCCAGCGGCGGGTCTGGTGCCCGAAGTGGACGCCCGCCTCCAGAAGCTGCTTCATTGATACGACTGCCATGGTTTCTCCTCCTAAAATTTGTTTTTTGCCGCCGCCCAGGTCATCTGACCGGCCCATTTTCCCGGCGGGAAAACACCGGACCGGCCATCCCAAGGGCGTGTGTACTTCGCACAGGCTGAAATAGTTTACCACGCCGGGGAGAAAATAGCAAGACTTTTTTTGAATTTTCCCCCTGGCCTCCCATCCCGTCCCGACCCTGGCCCCCTAGAGGGCCAGGGTCCCGGTCTCGTCCTCCAGAAGGAGGAGGATGTTCTGCTGAAGGCCGGTCTGGGCGTTGACGTAGATGAGGACGTGGCGGTTGTCCGCCGCCTGGCACTTGAACTCCCAGGTCAGCACCTCTCCGGTCCCTCCGGCGGTGGGGATCAGGGCCTTTTGGACCGCCAGGATGGATAGATTCTGGGGCACCGCCTGCCGGGCCTGGGCCTCGTCCACGGCGGGAGCGGGGAAGGAGCGGTCTTGGTGGCGGCTCAGATACCCGTGGGCCTCGAAGCCCAGCAGCTGCCCGTTGTCCAGCGCCAGGGTGAGCTTCACCAGGTCCGGGTAGCAGTACGCCTCCCCCACCACCGGGGCGAAGTGGAGCACCAGCGTCCCCTCCCGCTGGATGTGGTAGCTGGGCTCCATCCGGGCAAAGCCCCAGTTGGCCAGATAGTTCCGGGCCAGCTCCACCGCCCGGTCCGCCGTCAGGACCGGCTGGCCCGTCCCCCGGTCCAGGAAGTAGGCCAACACCTGACCCCCCTGCCGGGTGACCTGGATATACCCCTCCGCCCCGTCCTGGTCCAGGGTGAAGGACCAGGTGGGCAGGACCCCCTCCCCGCTCCCGGCGGGGGTCAGGGCGGCGGGGGAGAGGTGGAGGAAGTCTGCCGCGGCCTGCCTGGCCTCCTCCCGGGTGACCTGGCCCAGCCCGGCCAGGGCCTTGGGCTGGGCGTCCACCAGGTGCTGGGAGAAGGGCCCGTCGTAGACCAGCCCCGGCATCTCAGGGAAGTCGGCCTCCACGTCCTGGAAGGCGGTCCCGCCCTCCGGGGCGGGGCCGGACAGCCCGCCCCGGGCCAGAGTCGCCTCCGCCCGCTCCACCTGGGGCAGGTCCATGGCCCCGGCCTCCAGGTCGGCCTGGAGGGCGATCAGGGAGGCGTTCAACTCCCGGGAGATGGCGGCCAGGGCGGCCAGCCGCTCCGCCGCGCCGCCGTCCCCGTCCCCGTCCCGGCACAGGGCGGCGGCGTAGTCCCCGGTCTTGGCCAGGAAGGCGGCGGTCCGCTCCAGGTCCCGCCCGGCGTAGGGCAGCTCCCCCAGGGCGGCCTGGGCCGCCGCGGCCTTGGCGCCGATCTGTTGGCAGAGGCCGCGCCACAGCGGCCCCGGCGTGGCGTAGACCGACTTTTGCAGCGCCGCGTCCAGCTCCCCCACGGCGGTGGTCAGCTCGGAAAAGGCGTGGTAATAGGTATTGGTCAGCTGTCGCCGGTATCGCCCGGCCTCCGTCTGGCCCTGGACGGCGAAGCCCGCCGCCACCACCAGGGCGGCCGCCGTGAAGACCACCCCGGCCCGCCTGAGCCGCTCCCTCATCAAAACATCCCTCCCCCGCCTAGTTTGGCAAGGGGAGGGAGCTTTATGCGCAAATTAACAGGGTAGGGAGGAGCTTTGCGGCGCGCTTCTCCGCCAGCCGCGCCGCACGTTCGGGGCAGGAAAGAGGTCGCGAAACGGCCAACCTTCGGCAAAAATAGAGCGCCTGTCCCGCGACAGGCGCTCCGTCGGTCTCCCCTTATCCCGCCAGCTTGGCGATCCCGGCCCGCAGGCGGCGCAGGGTCTCCTCCCGGCCCAGGATGTGGGCCAGCTCCACCGCCCCGCCGGGGGTCACCGCCTTGCCGGAGAGGGCGGTGCGCACCGGCCACAGGATCCGGCCGTTTTTCAGCTCGTGGGCCTCGGCCAGGGCGATGAGGCAGTCGTGGATGGCGTCATAGCTCCACTGGCCCAGCCCCTCCAGCGCCGGGACGGCCCACTCCAGCGCCTCCAGGGAGTTGGCCTGGTCGGTCTTCATCTTCTTGTGGCAGTAGAGCTCGCTGGAATACTCCGGCACCGCGTCGAAGAAGTCCACCTGGGGGGCGATGTCCAACAGCGTGTCGCACCGGCCCTGCACCAGCGGCGCCACCAGCTTCAGGTCGACGCCGGGGGCGTGGACGGCCTCCTTCAGATAGGGCTCGGCCAGGGGGTAGAACGCCTCCGGTGCCAGGGCCCGGAGGTAGTGGGCGTTGAAGTACCGGAGCTTTTCCAAATCGAAGATGGCGGGGGACTTGGAGATGCCGTGGAGGTCAAAGATCCGGACCAGCTCCTCCAGGGTGAAAAACTCCGTCTCGGCGTACTCCCCCCGGGGGCTCCAGCCCAGCAGGGCCACATAGTTCACCACCGCCTGGGAGAGGAAGCCCATGGCCAGCAGGTCCTCGTAGGAGGGGTCCCCGTGGCGCTTGGACATCTTGTTCTGGGCGTCCCGCATCACGGGGGAACAGTGGACATAGGTAGGCACCGTCCAGCCGAAGGCCCGGTAGAGCAGGTCATATTTGGGGGCGGAGGAGAGGTACTCGCTCCCCCGGACCACATGGGTGATGCCCATGAGGTGGTCGTCGATAACGTTGGCGAAGTTATAGGTGGGCAGGCCGTCCCGCTTGAGCAGGACCTGGTCGTCCAGGTCGGCGTTGTCCACGGTGATGTCGCCGTAGATGGCGTCGGAGAAGGTGGTCTGCCCGGCGGGGATCTTCTGGCGGATGACGTAGGG
>CANRBW010000057.1 GCA_947628975.1 uncultured Oscillospiraceae bacterium
CCTCTACCTCGGCATCCCCTTCTGCCCCACCCGGTGCGCCTACTGCTCCTTCATCTCCGCCGACGTGAAGGGGGCCCTGGCCCTGGTGGAGCCCTATGTGGACGCGCTGGAGCGGGAGATACGGTGGGCGGGGGAGTACTTGGCCCGCAAGGGGCTGCGGCCGCGGGCGGTCTATGTGGGGGGCGGCACCCCCACCGCCCTGTCCGCCCCCCAGCTCCACCGCCTCCTCTCCGCCCTGGACAGCTGGCTGGACCGGGGGGCGCTGGAGGAGTTCACCGTGGAGGCCGGCCGGCCGGACACCATCGACCAAGAGAAGCTGGCGGTCCTGCGGGACCACGGGGTGGACCGGATCTCGGTGAATCCCCAGACCCTGTCCGACCGGGTCCTGCGGGCCATGGGCCGGGCCCACACCGCCGACCAGTTCCGCCGCGCCTACGCCCTGGCCCGCCAGGCGGGGTTCGGGGCGCTGAACACCGACCTCATCGCCGGCCTGCCCCAGGACAGCCCGGAGGGCTTCCGCCGGACCCTGGACGAGATTTTGGACCTGGCGCCGGAGGAGATCACCGTCCACACCCTGGCCCTGAAGCACGGGGCCGACCTGTTGAGCGAGCCCCAGTCCCTCCCCGACGCCCAGGCGGTGACCCGGATGCTGGACTACGCCGCCCAGGCCCTGCCCCGGCGGGGCTACCGGCCCTACTACCTCTACCGGCAGAAGTATATGACCGGGGCGCTGGAGAACGTGGGCTGGACCCGGCGGGAGCGGGGGAGCTTTTACAACGTGGTGATGATGGAGGAGTTGGGCAGCGTCCTGGCTCTGGGGGCCGGGGCGGTGAGCAAACTGGTGGACCGCCCCGCCGGGACGGTGACCCGCCACACCAACCCCAAATACCCCAAGGAATATCTGGAGCGGTTGGGGGACAGCTTAACGCGCAGGGAGGCGCTGACATGGCCTATCAACTGAAGGAGATCAACCAGGCGGCCCGCCGGGACCCGGCGGAGTTCATCGCCCAGTGCGACAAAAACTACCAAAAGAGCATCGTCCGGGTGGCGGACGCCATCCAGAAGAATATGACCCGCAGTCCGGTGGTGCTGTTGTCCGGGCCCTCCGGCTCGGGCAAGACCACCACCTCCCTGAAGCTGGAGGAGGAGCTGGAGCGCCGGGGCGTGATGGTCCACCCCATCTCCCTGGACCAGTATTTTGTGGAGCGGCATCCGGGGGACGTGCTCCCCCGGACCCAAACGGGGGAGGTGGACCTGGAGTCCCCGGAGCTGCTGGACTGGGCCCTCCTGGGCGAGCACTTCACCGCCCTGGAGCGGCAAGAGCCCATCGACGTGCCCCACTTCGTCTTCACCCGCCAGCTCCGCAACCCGGCCAAGTCCCAGCGGGTGGAGCTGAAGGCCAACGAGGTGGCCATCTTCGAGGGGATCCACGCCCTGAACCCCCGCATCACCGAGGCCCACCCCCACGCCCTGCGGCTCTATATCTCCGCCAGGAGCGACGTGGTGGACGGCGAGGAGATGGTCTTCAAGCGCACCTGGCTGCGCCTGGCCCGCCGGGCGGTGCGGGACAACAACTTCCGCGGCTACGACGCCGCCGCCACCCTGGCCAACTGGGCCAACGTCCGCCGGGGGGAGAAGCTCTACATCTCCCCCTACAAGGACGCGGCCCATCTCCAGTTCGACACCGCCCTGGCCTACGAGGCGCCGGTGATGGCCAACTTTGCCCGGCCCCTGCTGGCCGCCGTCCCGCCGGAGAACCAGCGGGCGGCGGAGCTGGTGGAGATGATCCGGGCCTTCGACCGCTTCGTGCCCATCGACCCCGACCTGGTCCCGCCGGACTCCCTGGTCCGGGAGTTCATCGGGGGCAGCAGCTATCACTATTGAGACCCACCATCAGAGGAGGAAGAACACCATGAGCGAGTGTACCCACGACTGCTCCACCTGCGGCGAGAGCTGCTCCGAGCGGCAGGAGGACTTCTCCGCCGCGATGAACCCCCTGTCCAATATCCGGCACGTCATCGCCGTCATGTCCGGCAAGGGCGGGGTGGGCAAGAGCCTTGTGACCTCCGCCCTGGCCGCCGCCTGTCACCGGGCGGGGAAGAAGGTGGGGGTGCTGGACGCGGACATCACCGGCCCCTCCATCCCCAAGGCCTTCGGCATCCACGACCGGGCGAGCGGCAGCGAGGTGGGGATCTTCCCGGTGGAGAGCAAGGGCGGCATCCCGGTGATGAGCCTCAACCTCCTGATGGAGGAGGAGACCGACCCGGTGGTGTGGCGGGGACCGGTGATCGCCGGGGCGGTGAAGCAGTTCTGGACCGACGTGGTCTGGGGCGAGCTGGACTACCTCTTTGTGGATATGCCTCCCGGGACCGGGGACGTGCCCCTCACCGTCTTCCAGTCCCTGCCGGTGGACGGGGTCATCGTGGTCACCAGCCCCCAGGACCTGGTGCGGATGATCGTCACCAAGGCGGTGAAGATGGCCCGGATGATGGAGATCCCGGTCCTGGGCCTGGTGGAGAATTACAGCTACTTCCAGTGCCCCGACTGCGGCCAGCGCCACGCCGTCTTCGGCGAGAGCCGCCTGGAACAGGTGGCCGCCGACCTGGACCTGCCCGTCCTGGCGCGTCTGCCCATCGACCCCGCCCTGGCCGCCGCCTGTGACGCCGGCATCGTGGAGGACTACGTCCCCAACCCCCTGGAGGGGCTGGTGGCCAAACTGCCGGACTGACCCACGGGATACGCCAAAAAAAGTCTCCATCCTTTGGATGGAGACTTTTGCGCGCCTGTTCCATATCCCCGGCGGGCCGCGAAAAAACGCCCCGGCAGCCTTCAGGCGGCCGGGGCGCGCGTTTGTGGGCAGGCCGGCCGGTATGGCCGGGGCCTCGGCGGGATCAGAGCTCCAGCAGGATGGTCACCGGGCCGTCGTTTTCCGACTCCACCGCCATGTGGGCGCCGAAAACTCCCTGTTGAACTTCAAAGCCTTTTTCCCGGCAGGAATCCATAAACCGTTCATAGAGCGGCACCGCCAGCTCCGGCCTGGCCGCGCCGGAGAAGCCGGGGCGGCGGGACGAGGTGTCGGCGTAGAGGGTGAACTGGCTCACCGCCAGGATGGCCCCGCCCACGGCGGCCAGGTTCAGGTTCATCTTCCCGTTTTCGTCCTCGAAGACCCGCAGGTTGCAGACCTTCTCCGCCATCCGGTCCGCGGTCTGGAGGGTGTCCTCCGGCCCCACGCCCAGCAGGACCAGGTAGCCCCGGCCGATCGCGCCCACCTGCCGGCCCTCCACGGTGACGCTGGCCCGGCTCACCCGGGTCACTACCGCCCGCATCAGCGGTACTCCAGGGGCATCCCCTTGGCGAACAGGGGATCCAGCTCCACCTGGGCCAGGTCGCCGCCGGAACAGCGCAGGCCGGTCACGTCCACCAGGGTCTCCATGGCGCCCACCCGGCCGAGGATCCGGGCCTTCTGTCCGGCCACCCGGACCGCGGGCAGGTCCTTGCCCCGCCAGCGGCGCAGAGCCCCCCGGAGCCCCGTGGGCCTGGGGGCGGCGACGCCCACGCCGTTCTGATACCCCACCGCCAGGGTGGCCACCCGGGTGGGCTTGCGCAGACGCACCGGGTTTTCGTAGCCCACCGCGTGCCCGGCGGGGAGCCAGCGGATGTCCTCCACGCTGGCCTCGCAGAAGCCCACCTTTTGCAGGCCGTCGTCCTTGCTGCGCTTGCACCGGCCCAGCAGGGCCGAGCCCACCCGCACCGCGTCCAGGTGGGAGAAGTCGTAGCGGATGGTGGAGAAGCTCCCCGCGGCGTGGACCACCCCGGTCTCGAACCCGGCGCTCTGGATCTGGCGGACCACGGCGTTGAACTCCTCCAGCTGGGCCGCCACCGTCCTGGCCTTGGTGGAGGCGGACTGGAAATAGGTGTACACCCCGGAGATGGCCACGTTTTGCAGGTTCCGGAACACCGAGAGGATCTTGTCCGGCTCGTTGAGGACGAAGCCGCCGTAGCCCATGCCGCTGTCGATCTGGACGTGGGCCTCCGCCACGGTGGAGCGGTCCTCGGCCAGGGCGTTGAGGGCCATGCCCGCCTCCGCCGAGCCGATGGAGCAGACCACCCCCAGGTCCACCAGCGCCTCCAGCTCCTCCCGGTCCGCGGTGGAGCGGAGCATCAGCAGTTCCTCCTCCACCAGCCCCGCCTTCCGCAGGACTTTGGCCTCCTCCGCCTCGGAGATGGCGAACCGGGTGACCCCGTGCTCCCGCAGGAGCAGGGCCATCTTCTCCAGCCCCGCCCCGTGGGCGTCCCCGGTCAGCACCGCGTAGAGGGTGGCGCCCCCGGAGTGCTTTCGCATGACCTCCAGATTCTTCACCACCGCGCGGGAGTCGATCACCAGACGCTTCATTTCTCTTCCCCCTGTCTGTCTTTTCGCCCGGCCCCCGCCGGGGAGGGCCGTGTCTGGGCTGTGTAAGGGTTTGGCGCCGCCGCGAAAGCGCCCCGGCCGAAGCCGGGCGGGCGCTCCGCGCTCCGCGCGTGGATATTATAGCACGCCCGGACGGAAAAGAAAATGGGCGGCGGCCAGGTTCGGTTGATTTTTCCGGAAAAACATGGTAGGATGAACTACCGCGAGAGGAGGGGAAGGGGCATGAGGCTGTGGGAGTCCTCCGGCGTCCGGCTGGTCCGGGAGATGGTGGAGATCTACTTTGAAAAGCGGGTGGCCAGGGCGGCGGCGGCCCTGGTCTACTGGCTCATCCTCTCCCTGTTCCCCGCGCTCATCTGCCTCAACGCCTTCCTCATCTCCCTGCGGGTGAACTGGTCCTCGGTGCTGGCGGTGCTGGAGCCCATCCTGCCCTCCGGCCTGCTGGGGGTGGTGGAGGACTACCTCCGGTATCTGGACGGCGCCGACCGCTCCCCCGCCTTGTTCGTCCTGGGGGCGGCCACCACCGTGTTCTTCGCCTCGGCGGCGGTGCGCTCCCTGATGGACATGATGAACGAGATCTACGGCCGCAAGGGCTACTCCCCCTGGGGCCAGATCGCGGCCAGCGTGGGCATCTCCCTGCTGTTCCTGGTGGCCATCTATCTGTCCATGGCGGTGCTCCTCACCGGCAGCCGCCTCTTCGCCGCCCTGGAGGAGCGGCTGGGGCTTTGGTGGCTGTCCCGGCTGCTGACCTGGCCGTGGCTGAAGTTCCTGTTGCTCTTCGGGATGCTCTTTCTCCTGATCAGTCTGCTGGACCTGGCGGTGGCCCCGCCGGGGAAGCCGCGGGCGCCGGTCTTTTTGGGGGCGCTGTTGACGGCGGCGGCCCTGGTGGCGGCCTCGGCGGTCTTTTCCGGCTTCATCGGAATGTCCAGCCGCTACTCCCTGATCTACGGCTCCCTGGCCTCGGTGATCATCCTGCTGTTGTGGCTCTACCTGTGCGGGAACGTGGTCATCCTGGGCGGGATATTCAACTGTCTGCGCTACAAGAGGAAAAAAGAGAAAAAACTTTCAAAAAATCCTTGACAAACCCGGTCCGCTCTGATAAGATAGCTGAGCGCCTGTTGTGGGCGCAGTCTGCGATGATGCGGGAGATTGCGGCGAGAGCCGGTAACTTCCGCGGAGTATGTCCGTTGATCGGGCGGCTGAGAGGACCTGGCTCATGGGCGTATATCGTCTGGAGTGGGAACAGCCGGCTTTGTGACGCCGGCTTTCTTCATGTCGAGAAGTGATACGCACGGAAACGTGGACAGGAAATTCTCTCATCCGATACGAAGCAGGACGGGACTACACACTTCGTATTAAGGAGGAAAACCAGCATGGCACAGAAGGAAATGATCCGCATCCGCTTGAAGGCCTACGATCACCAGCTCATCGACCAGAGCGCCGAGAAGATCGTGGACACCGCCAAGCGCACCGGGGCCAGCATCTCCGGCCCCATCCCCCTGCCCACCAAGAAGGAGGTCGTCACCATCCTTCGGGCGGTCCACAAGTATAAGGACTCCCGGGAGCAGTTCGAGCGCCGCACCCACAAGCGGCTCATCGACATCCTCAACCCCTCCCCCAAGACGGTGGAGGCGCTGATGGCCCTGGAGCTGCCCGCCGGTGTGGAGATCGAGATCAAGCTGTGATCTCCCCGTAACTTTGTTGTACCGCGTCTGTTCCGGGCTTCCGGACAGGCAGGTCATGTCGGCCGAGCAATGGGCCCCGCCCAACTCGCCCGACCAATAACCTTATCATAAGGAGGAGAAACCAAGATGGAAAAGGCCATTATCGGCAAGAAGATCGGCATGAGCCAGATCTTCGACGAAGCCGGCAAGGTCATCCCGGTCACCGTCATCCAGGCGGGCCCCTGCACCGTGGTGCAGAAGAAGACCGAGGACAAGGACGGCTACAACGCCATCCAGCTGGGCTTTGAGGACGTGAGTGAGAAGCGCCTGACCAAGCCGGAGCTGGGCCACCTGAAAAAGGCCGGCAGCGACCTCAAGCGGGTCCTGCGGGAGGTGGCGCTGGACAACTACGACGAGCTGAACGTGGGCGACGTGCTCACCTGCGACCTGTTCGTCCCCGGCGACCGGGTGGACGTCACCGGCATCAGCAAGGGCAAGGGCTACGCCGGCGTGGTCAAGCGCTACGGCTTCCACGTCCAGAAGGTCACCCACGGCGGCGGCCCCATCCACCGCCACCCCGGCTCCAGCGGCCCCGCCACCGACCCCAGCCGTGTCTTCAAGGGCACCAAGAAGGCCGGCCACATGGGCGCCGAGCAGGTCACCGTCCAGAACCTGGACGTGGTCCAGGTGGACGAGGAGCTGGGCCTCATCGCCGTGTGCGGCGCCATCCCTGGCCCCAAGGGCGGCGTGGTGCTGGTGAAGTCCAGCGTCAAGAAGCTCATCGAGAAGAAGGGCGAGGCCGGCGTCTCCAGCAACCCGCAGAAGGCCTCCGCCCGTATCAACCCGCAGAAGGCCTCTGCGCGTAACAAGTAAGAAAGGAGAGAGACACAATGCCTAAAGCGAATCTGTACGATATGACCGGCAAGAAGATCGGCGACGTGGAGCTCTCCGAGGCTGTCTTCGGGATCGAGCCCAACACCTTCGTGGTCCACGACGTGGTCAAGAACCATCTGGCCAACTGCCGCCAGGGCACCCAGAGCGCTCTGACCCGCGCCGAGGTCTCCGGCGGCGGCAAGAAGCCGTGGCGCCAGAAGGGCACCGGCCGGGCCCGCCAGGGCTCCACCCGCGCCCCCCAGTGGACTCACGGCGGCGTGGTCTTCGCCCCCAAGCCCAGGGATTACAGCTACACCCTCAACAAGAAGGTCAAGCGCCTGGCGCTGAAGTCCGCCCTCTCGGCCAAGGCCGCCGAGGGGAACGTCCTGGTGGTGGACGAGCTGAAGCTGGACGCCGTCAAGACCAAGGAGATGAAGAAGTTCCTGGACGCCGTGGAGGCCAGGAAGGCCGTGCTGATCACCCCGGAGGTGCGGGAGACCGTCTACAAGTCCGCCCGGAACATCCCCGGCGTCAGCACCACCACCGCCACCATCCTCAGCGTCTACGACATCGTCAAGGCCGACCAGATCATCGTGGATAAGGCCGCCCTTGCTGTGATCGAGGAGGTGTTCGCGTAATGAAGACCGCGTATGACATCATCAAGCGCCCCATCATCACCGAGCAGTCCATGGCCGACATCGACGGGAAGAAGTACGTCTTCGAGGTGGCCAAGGACGCCAACAAGATCCAGATCGCCAAGGCGGTGGAGGAGGCCTTCGGCGTGAAGGTGGCCAAGGTCAACACCCTGAATATGCAGGGCAAGCTCAAGCGTTTGGGGGCCCAGCCCGCCGGCCGCCGCCCCTCCTGGAAGAAGGCCATGGTCACCCTGACCCCCGATTCCAAGAGCATCGAGCTGTTTGAGAACATGGTGTAAGGGAGGAACTGAGATATGGCTATCAAGACATTCAAGCCCACCACGCCCTCCCGCCGCCACATGACCGTGAGCGCCTTCGAGGGCATCGACAAGAAGGCCAAGCCCGAGCGGAGCCTGACCGAGAACCTGAAGAAGCACGCCGGACGCAACAGCTACGGCCGCATCACCGTCCGCCACCACGGCGGCGGCAACAAGAAGAAGTACCGCATCATCGACTTCAAGCGGGACAAGGAGGGGACCGCCAAGGTCATCAACCTCCAGTATGACCCCAACCGCTCCGCCAACATCGCCCTCATCGAGTATGAAGACGGCGAGCGCCGCTATATCCTGGCCCCCGTGGGGCTGAAGGCCGGCCACATCATCATGACCGGCGCCGACGCCGACATCCTGCCCGGCAACTGTCTGCCCATCGCCAAGATCCCCGTGGGCGAGATGATCCACTGCGTGGAGATCTATCCGGGCAAGGGGGCCCAGCTGGTCCGCTCGGCCGGCGTGGCCGCCCAGCTGATGGCCAAGGAGAACGGCATGGCCCAGGTCCGCCTCCCCTCCGGCGAGGTCCGCTATATCCGGGAGGAGTGCAAGGCCACCATTGGCCAGGTGGGCAACGCCGACTGGGCCAACATCCAGATCGGCAAGGCCGGCCGCAAGCGCCACATGGGCTGGCGGCCCACCGTCCGCGGCTCGGTTATGAACCCCAACGACCACCCCCACGGCGGCGGCGAGGGCAAGAGCCCGGTCGGCCGTCCCGGCCCGGTCACCCCCTGGGGCAAGCCCGCCATGGGGTACAAGACCCGCAAGAAGAAGAACCGCACCGAGCAGTTCATCGTCAAGCATCGCAACGCGAAGTAAAGGAGCGTGTGAAATATGTCGAGAAGTGTGAAGAAAGGCCCGTTTTGCGCTCCTGAGCTGCTCAAGCGCGTGGACGAGCTGAACAAGGCCAACGACAAGAAGGTCCTGAAGACCTGGAGCCGCGCCTCCACCATCTTCCCCTCCTTCGTGGGCCATACCTTTGCCGTCCATGACGG
>CANRBW010000058.1 GCA_947628975.1 uncultured Oscillospiraceae bacterium
CTTTCGGTCTACGACGCGCTCCAGGCGGCCCAGGACCTGCTGGAGGGCTTCGGCGGGCACACCATGGCGGCGGGCTTCACCGTCCGGGAGGAGAACATCCCCGCCCTGAAGGCCCGCCTGTGCGCCTGGGTGGGGGAGCACCGGACCCTGGCGGGGGGCTCCCGGCTGCGGGTGGACGTGGCCCTGGAGGATCCGGAGCTGCTCACCGTCCCGGAGGTGGAGGCTCTGGAGCTGCTGGAGCCCTACGGGGCGGGCAACCCCAAGCCGGTCTTCTCCCTGTCCGGGGCGGCCCTGCGGGAGCCGTCCCGGGTGGGGGCGGAGGGCAAGCACCTGCGCCTGCGGCTCCAGAGCGGCGAGGCGCGGCTCCAGGGCATCTACTTCTCCTGCCCCAGGGAGGAGCCGGAGCCCTGGGATGGGGAGGTGGCCGACGTGGCCTTCACCCCCCAGATCAACGACTTCCGGGGCAAGCGCAGCGTCCAGCTGGTGATCCAGGACCTGCGCCGGGGGCCGGAGCAGGCGGAGCTGTGGCGCAAGTTCCGGGCCGGGGAGGCCCTGAGCGCCGGGGAGGCCCTGGCCCTCATCCCCACCAGGGCCCAGTTCGAGGCCCTGTGGCGCCGCCTCCGGGCCCAGGCCCCCTTCACCCTGGCCCCGGTGGCCGACGTGGCCGGGGAGCTGACCCTGAGCCGGGCGGCGGTGGGGCTGGAGGTCTTTTGCGAGCGGGGCCTCATCGACCTGACCGGCGAGGCGGGGCGGGTCAGCGTGGCCCTGCGGCCCAGAGGGGGCAAGGTGGACCTGGAGGAGAGCCCCATCCTCATCCGGCTCCGGGCCTGGGCCCGGGGCTAGGCGGACCGGGAAGGAGGGAAAGACATGGACCCTATCCTGGAACAGTATCAGCGGCTGGTGGAGCGGGTGCGCTCCTACACCCCCTCGGCGGAGCTGGAGCGGATGGAGCGGGCCTTCCGCTACGCCGACGCCCAGCACGCCGGGCAGCTGCGCAAGTCGGGGGAGCCCTACATCATCCACCCCCTCCACGTGGCCATGATCGTGGCGGAGCTGGGGATGGACATGGACTCCATCCTGGCCGCCCTTCTCCACGACTGCATCGAGGACACCGGCTCCACCCACGAGGACATCGCCAAGCTCTTCGGCCCCACGGTGGCGGACATCGTGGAGGGGGTCACCAAGCTGACCCGGATGCAGTACGTCACCAAGGAAGAAGAGCAGATGGAGAACCTGCGGAAGATGCTCATGGCCATGAGCAAGGACATCCGGGTCATCCTCATCAAGATCTGCGACCGGCTCCACAATATGCGCACCCTGGAGTACCAGTCCACCAAGAAACAGCGGGAGAAGTCCCTGGAGACCATGGAGATTTACGCCCCCATCGCCCACCGGCTGGGGATGCAGAGGGTGAAGTGGGAGCTGGAGGACCTGTCTTTGCGCTATCTGGACCCGGTGGGGTACGACGAGATCGCCCGTGAGCTGGCCGCCCAGAGCTCGGTCCACGAGGAGTTCATGCGCGCCGTGCGGGAGAAGGTTGAGCGCCGCCTGGCCGACGAGGGCATCACCAGCAAGGTCTACGGCCGGGTGAAGCACATCTACTCCATCTACCGCAAGATGTATACCCAGCACAAGACCATCAGCGAGATCTTCGACCTCTACGCCTTCCGGGTCATCGTGGACGACATCCCCACCTGCTACAACGTGCTGGGGTGCATCCACGATATGTTCAACCCGGTGCTGGGGCGGTTCAAGGACTATATCTCCACCCCCAAGCCCAACGGGTATCAGTCCCTGCACACCACCGTCATCGGCCGGGAGGGCATCCCCTTCGAGGTCCAGATCCGCACCCAGGATATGCACCAGACCGCCGAGTACGGCATCGCCGCCCACTGGAAGTACAAGCGGGGCCTGGCGGGCCATCTGGGCAGCGAGGAGACCTACGAGTGGGTCCGCAGGCTGTTGGAGAGCCAGCAGGACACCGACGCGGAGGAGTTCGTCAGCAGTCTGAAGGTGGACCTGTTCGCCGACGAGGTCTTCGTTTTCACCCCCCAGGGGGACGTAAAGAGCCTCCCCGCCGGGGCCTGCCCCATCGACTTCGCCTACGCCATCCACTCCGCCGTGGGCAACCGCATGACCGGGGCCAAGGTCAACGGCCGCATCGTCCCCCTGGACACCAAGCTCCAGAACGGGGACATCGTGGAGATCATCACCGCCAAGAACGCCCACGGCCCCAGCCGGGACTGGATCAAGCTGTGCAAGTCCAACGAGGCCAGGAACAAGATCCGCCAGTGGTTCAAAAAGGAGCGCCGGGAAGAGAACATCGCCAGCGGCAAGGTGATGCTGGAGGCGGAGCTGCGCCACATGGGCATCACCCTGAGTCAGGTCACCGCCGCGGAGAACCTGCCCGCCATCCTGAAAAAGGTGGGCCAGGGGTCCTTTGACGACCTGTGCGCCTCCATCGGCTACGGCGGGACCACGGCGGTGAAGGCGGTGGCCCGGATCCGGGAGGAGCTGGGCCGGATCGCCAAGACCCAGGCCGTCCCGCCCGCCGCCGGGCCGGGGGTCATCTACCCCGGCATGGCCGCCACCGCCCACCCCGCCGCCAAGGCGCCCAAGCGCACCCAGAGCGGCATCACCGTGGAGGGGCTGGGCAACTGCATGATCAAGTTCGCCAAGTGCTGCGCCCCGGTGCCGGGGGACCCGGTCATCGGCTTTATCACCAGGGGCTACGGCGTGTCGGTCCACCGGGCGGACTGCCCCAACGCCCAGTTCGACCACACCGACCCCCGGGAGGCGGGCCGGTGGGTGAACGTGAGCTGGGTGGAGGGGGAGCAGGAGAGCTACCGCACCGCCCTGGAGCTCATCGCCGCCGACCGGGACGGCCTGGCCCTGGACGTGGCCTCCGCCCTGTCGGCGCTGAAGGTGCGGGTCAGCACCCTGGCCGCCCGCGCCACCGACGACGGCACCGCCCTGGTCAGCGTGGAGGTGGAGGTCAAGGACCGGGGCGAGCTGCAGCAGGTCATCAACCGGCTGAGCCAGATCCACGGGGTCAGCACGGTAAAACGAGTGACGGGGTGATGGAAGTGGAACACCGCCTCGGCGTGCTGGGGGGAATGGGCCCCCAGGCCACCCAGGTCTTTTATCAGCGCGTCCTGGAGCGCACCGACGCCTCCGGCGACCAGGAGCACCTCAGCGCCCTGATCTTCAGCGACACCGCCATGCCCGACCGCACCCAGGCCATCCTCACCGGCCGGGAGGAGCCGGTCCGGGCCCGGCTGGTGGCCGACGCCCAGCTGCTGGAGCGGGCGGGGTGCACGGTGCTGGCCATCCCCTGCAACACCTCCCACTACTTCGCCGGGGACATCCAGGCGGCGGTGGGGATCCCGGTGCTGCATATGCCCCGCCTGGCGGTGGAGCGGGCCGCCGCCCTGGGCCGCCGGAGGCTGGCGATCCTGGCCACCCAGGGGACGGTGACGGCGGGGATCTACCAGCGGGAGCTGGCCGCCCGGGGGCTGACGGGCTGGGTCCCGGACCCGGAGACCCAGGCCCTGGTCACCGGCATCATCTACGACCAGATCAAGGCCGGGGAGCAGGGCAGCCGCACCGACTTCGCCGCCGTGGACCGGGCCATCCGGGCCGCCGGGTGCGACGGGGCCATCCTGGGCTGTACCGAGCTCTCGGTCTACCGCGCCTACCACGGCCTGCCGGAGTTTTACATCGACGCCATGGACCTGCTGGCCGAGGCGGCCATCCTGGCCTGCGGCAAGCGTCTGCGGGAGGTGTGAGGCGATGGAGCGAGGGGAGTTCACCTTTTTCCTGCCCACCCTCTTCGGCGTGGAGGGGGTGGCGGCCCAGGAGGCCAAGCGCCTGGGCCTCCGGGAGGTCCGGGGGGAGGACGGCCGGGTGCTGTGCCGGGGGAGCCTGGCCGACCTGGCCCGGCTGAACCTGAACCTCCGCACCGCCGAGCGGGTGGTGCTGCTGCTGGGGCGGTTCCCGGCGGCGGACTTCGACGCCCTCTTTGAGGGGGTGGCCGCCCTGCCCTGGGAGGACAACATCCCCCGGGACGGGGCCTTCCCCGTCCGCTGTCAGTGCGTGGACTCCGCCCTCCACGCCTCGGTGACCTGCGCCAACGTGATCAAGAAGGCGGTGGCCACCCGGCTGGGGCGGCGCTACGGCCTGGGGGTCCTGCCGGAGAGCGGGAGCCAGTACGCCATCCGGTGCCTCATCCTGAAGGACGCGGTCTCCATCGGCCTGGACGCCTCCGGCCCCTCCCTCCACAAGCGGGGCTACCGGGCCATGGGGGTGGCCGCCCCCCTGCGGGAGACCCTGGCCGCCGCCATGGTGCTCCTCTCCCGCTACCGGGGGAAGGGGCCCCTGGCCGACCCCTTCTGCGGCAGCGGCACCATCCCCATCGAGGCCGCCCTCATCGCCAAAAACCGCGCCCCCGGCCTGGACCGGTCCTTCGCCGCCCAGCGGTGGGGCTTCGTCCCCGGCAAGGTCTGGCTGGACGCGGCGGCGGAGGCCCTGGACGGGGAGTACCACGGCCGGTACGACATCGCCGCCTCCGACCTGGACCCCGCGGCGGTGGCCCTGGCCCGGGAGAACGCCCGCCTGGCCGGGGTGGAGGACCAGATCCGCTTCTCCCAGGCCGACGCCAGGGACTTCGCCTCCGCCGCCCCCGCCGGGCGGGTGGTCACCAATCCCCCCTACGGGGAGCGGATACTGGAAAAGGGGGAGGCGGAGCGGCTGTACCGGGACTTCGGCCGGGCCTTCCGGGGGCTGGCCCAGGGGTGGGAGCTTTACCTCCTCTCCAGCGACGGGGAGTTCGAGCGCTGTTTCGGCCGCCCCGCCGCCCGGAAGCGGAAGCTCTACAACGGTCCCCTGCTCTGCCAGCTCTACCAATACCTCTGACCTCACGCCCCAAGGGAGGACGGCCGGGATGTTCCACCTCTTTCTCATCAACCCCAACGCCGGCCCCGCCGGCGCCGCCCGCCGGGCGGAGGAGACCATCCGGGCGGCCTGCCTGGCCGCCGGGGCGGAGTTCCGCGCGGTGGTCACCCAGTCGCCGGAGCAGGCCCAAGAGCTGACCCGCCGCTGTGGAGAGGCGGGGCGGCCGGTCCGGCTCTATGTGGTGGGCGGGGACGGGACGCTGAACCGGGTGGTCCAGGCCGCCGCGGGCCGGCCCCATCTGGCGGTGACCAACCTCCCCGCCGGGACCGGCAACGACTTTCTGAAGCTGTTCGGCCCGGACTACCGCCGGCTCTTCTGGGACCTGCCCGCCCTGATGGACGGCCCCCAGGCCCCCTTCGACCTCATCGACTGCGGCGGCGTCCTGGCCCTGGACATCGCCTGCGCCGGGGTGGACGCGCGGGTGGCCAGGGACGTGCACCGCTACCCCGCCGCCTGGGGAAAGGGGGCCTACCTCCTCTCCCTCTTCCGCAACGCCGTCCTCCGGGGGATCGCCCGGCCCATGACCGTCACCGTGGAGGACCGGCGGTGGAGCGGGCCGGTGTCCCTGGTGTGCGTGTGCAACGGCCGGTACTACGGCGGAGGCTTCATGCCGGTGGGGGAGGCTATGCCCGACGACCGGGTCCTGGACGCGCTGGTGGTCCCCGGAGTGGGGCGGCTCACCTTCGCCCGGCTGGTGGGGGACTACGCCAAGGGGCGCTACGCCCGCCACCCGGACCGGATCTTCCCCTACCACGGCCCCGGCCCCATCACCCTGGAGGCCGACCAGCCCTTCCCCCTCTGCCTGGACGGGGAGATCCTGGAGCGCCGCCGGGTCACCCTCTCCCTGTCGGAAAAGCGGGTGAACTTCTTCTGGCCCCCGGGGGCCGACTACCGCCCCACCCCGGCCGGGACCGGCAAATAGCACAAAAAGAACTGCGATAATTTGGTGATATTTGAGGGCTATTTTTCTTGCGTCCCGGCGGGAAAAAGGGTAAGATATTCCATGTTAGCACTCCGAACGCAAGAGTGCTAAAACCGACATCGTTATTCTATGAATAGGAGGGAACCTATTATGAAGTTGAAGCCTTTAGCCGACCGAGTGGTAGTGAAGCTGGTGGAGGCCGAGGAGAAGACGAAGAGCGGCCTGATCCTCACCGGCTCGGCCAAGGAGAAGCCGGAGGTGGCCGAGGTGATCGCCGTGGGCCCCGGCGGCACGGTGGACGGCAAGGAGGTCAAGATGACCGTCAAGAAGGGCGACAAGGTCATCACCAGCAAGTACTCCGGCACCGAGGTCAAGATGGACGGGGTGGAGTACAACATCGTCCGCCAGAGCGATATTTTGGCGATTGTTGAGTAACGAAGCGCGAGGGTAGGCGCATAGCGGCCGGTGGACCGCAGCGAGGGAAAAAACAGGCTGGGCGCAGCCCAGCGGATTTTTCCAGAGCGGAGGGAAGCGGCCGCGGCCATGCGCCCAACCCGAGCGTGACAATGAAGCGCAAACAACAATTAGGAGGTAACGCATATGTCTAAGCTCATTTGCTACGGCGAGGACGCCCGGAAGGCCATGGAGCGGGGCGTCAACCAGCTGGCCGACACCGTGAAGGTCACCATGGGCCCCAAGGGGCGCAACGTGGTGCTGGACAAGAAGTACGGCTCTCCCCTGGTCACCAACGACGGCGTGACCATCGCCAAGGAGATCGAGCTGGAGGACCCCTTTGAGAACATGGGCGCCCAGCTGGTCAAGGAGGTCTCCACCAAGACCAACGACGTGGCCGGCGACGGCACCACCACCGCCACCCTGCTGGCCCAGGCCATCATCCGCGAGGGCCTGAAGAACCTGGCCGCCGGGGCCAACCCCATGGTGATGAAGAAGGGCATTGCCAAGGCCACCGAGACCGCCATCGCCGAGATCAAGAAGAACTCCAAGAAGGTCAAGGGCACCGAGGACATCGCCCGGGTGGGCGCCGTCTCCAGCGGGGACGAGACCATCGGCAAGCTCATCGCCGAGGCCATGGAGAAGGTGGGCCACGACGGGGTCATCACCGTGGAGGAGTCCAAGACCGCGGAGACCTACTCCGAGGTGGTGGAGGGGATGCAGTTCGACCGGGGCTACATCACCCCCTACATGGTCACCGACACCGAGAAGATGGAGGCGGTGATGGACGACGCCTACCTCCTCATCACCGACAAGAAGATCTCCAACATTCAGGAGATCCTGCCCATCCTGGAGCAGGTGATCCAGGCCGGGAAGAAGCTGGTCATCATCGCCGAGGACGTGGAGGGCGAGGCCCTGTCCACCCTCATCGTCAACAAGCTCCGGGGCACCCTGAACATCCTGTGCGTCAAGGCCCCCGGCTTCGGCGACCGGCGCAAGGAGATGCTGGAGGACATCGCCATCCTCACCGGCGGCACCGTCATCGCCAGCGACCTGGGCATGGAGCTGAAGGACACCGACCTCAAGATGCTGGGCCGGGCCCGCCAGGTGAAGTCCACCAAGGAGAACACCATCATCGTGGACGGCGCGGGCTCTTCCAAGGCGGTGAAGGACCGGGTGGCCCAGATCCGCACCGTCATCGAGAACACCACCTCCGACTACGACAAGGAGAAGGCCCAGGAGCGGCTGGCCAAGCTGGCCGGCGGCGTGGCCATCCTCCGGGTGGGCGCCGCCACCGAGGCGGAGATGAAGGAGAAGAAGCTGCGCATCGAAGACGCCCTCAACGCCACCCGCGCCGCGGTGGAGGAGGGGATCGTGGCCGGCGGCGGCACCGCCTACGTCAACGCCATCCCCGCCGTGGATAAGCTGGTCAAGGCCCTGGAGGGGGACGAGAAGACCGGCGCGGCCATCATCGCCGCCGCCCTCACCGAGCCCATGCGCCAGATCGCCAAGAACGCCGGCATCGACGGCTCTGTGGTGCTGGAGCAGGTGAAGCAGTCCAAGAAGGTGGGCTATGGCTTCGACGCCTATAACGAGACCTATGTGGACATGATCTCCAGCGGCATCGTGGACCCCACCAAGGTGACCCGTTCCGCCCTGGAGAACGCCGCCAGCGTGGCCAGCCTCATGCTCACCACCGAGTCCCTGGTGGCCGACAAGCCCGAGCCCCCCGCCCCCGCCGCCCCCGCCCCCGACATGGGCGGGATGTACTAAGCGGCGCGCCCCGCGATCCCTCAAAGCGGCCGACCGGCGAGGCCGGTCGGCCGCTTTTCGCGCCTGGCCACCGCCTAACCCCGCTAGGTTATCGCAGAGACGTTGCTGGAAGCTGAAAGCCCACCCGCCCCTGGTAGGTTCAGCAGAGTACACCGCCTAGCCCTGCGACGTCCAGCAGATGTACATCGCCTAGTCCTGCGACGCACAGCACGTACCGCGCTGGGGGCGGGAGAAATTTCTTTTGACAAACGGGGGAGGGTGTGCTATAATCAGAGCCGTTCAAAAAACCGTTGAGGCGGGGGTAACGGCGGTCATGCCTGCACAGAGAGTCCGGGGGGCTGGGAGCCGGGCGAGACACAGACCGTCAAATGGGCCGCTGAGGGCGCGGTGAACGGCCGGAGGGCCTAGTAGTCGGCGACGTGTGGGCATACGTCAGTTGCCGGGGATATGCTCGTATCCCGCTGAGCGCGCGGCGCGGCCGCGAAGCAGGGTGGCACCGCGGGTCGAAGACCGATCCGCCCCTGACAGAAGACTTCCTTCTGTCAGGGGCTTTTTTGCGTTCCGGCGGAGGGAAACGGGAGAGGAGGCCGGGGCCATGGAGGTGCGGCCCAGTCTGGAGGAGGTCAGGGCCATCGCCGCCCGGGGCGGGTACGACGTGCTGCCGGTGAGCTGTGAGATGCTCTCCGACCTGTGTACCCCCATCGAGGCGCTGAAGATCCTGAAGAACGTGTCCACCCACTGCTACCTGCTGGAGTCGGTGGCGGAGCGGGAGAAGTGGGG
>CANRBW010000059.1 GCA_947628975.1 uncultured Oscillospiraceae bacterium
CCTATGATGACCAGGTCCGCCTGGCCGTCATAGGGGGTGGCGTCCCGGTTGATCAGCCCCAGCCGGTCCCCCCGGTAGTACTGCACCAGCCCCGCGGCGGGATAGACCACCAGGGAGGTGCCGCCGATGAGGAGCAGGTCCGCCTCCCGAATGGCCCGGACCGCCCCGGCCAGCACCTGGTCGTCCAGCCCCTCCTCGTAGAGGACCACGTCCGGCTTGATGAGCCCGCCGCAGGCGTCGCACCGGGGCACGCCGGGGGCGGCCTTGATATAGGCGGCGTCGAAGAACTTGCCACACCGGGTGCAGTAGTTGCGGTGGACGCTACCGTGGAGCTCGAAGACGGCTTTGGACCCCGCCGCCTGGTGGAGCCCGTCGATGTTCTGGGTCACCACCGCCTTCAGCTTGCCCCGCTCCTCCAGCCGGGCCAGGGCCAGGTGGGCGGGGTTGGGCTTGGCCTCCAGGGCCAGCATCTTGTCCTTGTAGAAGCGGTAGAACTCCTCCGTCCTGGCCTCAAAGAAGCTGTGGGACAGGATGGTCTCCGGGGGGTAGTCGTACTTCTGGTGGTAGAGCCCGTCCACACTGCGGAAGTCGGGCACCCCCGACTCGGTGGAGCAGCCCGCCCCGCCGAAAAAGACGATCCGCTCGCTCTGGGCGATCCACGCCCGCAGGGTCTCCAGCGCGTCCATGGCGCCGCCTCCTCTCTCCGCCCCGGGGGGCGGTCCTCCCCGCTATTGTACCCCCGCCGGGGCCAAAAGGCAAGGTTGCATTTTTCTTCCGGGGGAGTATAATGGAAAAAAGCGGCCCCTCGCCGGGGCGGCCACAGCTGCCCTTTCCGGGCAGAGAAAAAGGACGGGGTACTATGAAAGCGCGGGACAACCACACCATGCTCTTCGACTTCTACGAGCTGACCATGGGCAACGGCTACTTCCAGACCCCCATGAAGGACAAGGTCTGCTACTTCGACGTCTTTTTCCGGGACGTGCCCGACGGGGGCGGCTTCGCCATCGCCGCGGGGCTGGAACAGGCGGTGGAGTACATCCAAAACCTGCGCTTTGACGACGAGGACGTGGCCTACCTCCGGAGCAAGGGCTGCTTTCAGGAGGAGTTTTTGCGCTATCTGAAGACCTTCCGCTTCACCGGGGACCTGTGGGCGGTGCCGGAGGGCACCCCCATCTTCCCCGGCGAGCCCATCCTCACCGTCCGGGCCAAGGCCATCGAGGCCCAGTTTGTGGAGACCTTCCTCCTCCTCACCCTGAACCACCAGAGCCTCATCGCCACCAAGACCAACCGCATCGTCCGCTCCGCCCAGGGCCGCCCGGTGAGCGAGTTCGGCTCCCGCCGGGCCCAGGGGCCGGACGCCGCCATCCTGGGGGCCAGGGCGGCCTACCTGGCCGGGGCCTCCGGGACCGCCTGCGCCATGGCCGACCAGATCTACGGCGCCCCCGCCACCGGCACCATGGCCCACTCCTGGGTGCAGATGTTCCCCGACGAGTACACCGCCTTTGAGACCTACTGCAAGCTCTACCCCCACTCCGCCACCCTCCTGGTGGATACCTACAACGTGCTCAAGTCCGGCGTGCCCAACGCCATCCGGGCCTTCAAGACGGTGCTGGAGCCCCTGGGCATCAAGAACTGCGGCATCCGCATCGACTCCGGGGACCTGACCTACCTCTCCCGAAAAGCCCGGAAGATGCTGGACGAGGCGGGGCTGACGGAGTGCAGGATCGTGGCCTCCAACTCCCTGGACGAGTACATCATCCGGGACCTCATCCAGCAGGGGGCCCAGCTGGACGCCTTCGGCGTGGGGGAGCGGCTCATCACCTCCAAGTCCCAGCCGGTCTTCGGCGGGGTCTACAAGCTGGTGGCCATCGAGGAGGACGGCCAGGTCGTCCCCAAGATCAAGGTCAGCGAGAACCCCGCCAAGATCACCACCCCCCACTTCAAGAAGCTCTACCGCCTCTTCACCCCCGACGGCATGGCCTTCGCCGACTACATCACCGTCCACGACGAGGTGGTGGAGGGCCCCTTGGAGCTCTTTGACCCGGTGGACACCTGGAAGCGCCAGACCATCCGGGACTACACCGCCGTCCCCCTGCTCCAGCCCATCTTCCAAGGGGGGGAGCTGGTCTATCCCCTGCCCACCCTGGAGCAGATCCGGGACTACCGCGCCCGGCAGGTGGACACCCTCTGGGAGGAGGTCAAGCGGTTTGAAAACCCCCACAACTACTATGTGGATTTGAGCCCGAAGCTCTGGCAGATCAAGCACGACCTCCTCAGCGCCCAGGGCCACCGCTGAGCCCCGGACCGGGCGGCTCTGAGGGACTGGAGAGCGGCAAAAAAACGCTGTCAGGGGAGTGGCACAGCCACTCCTCTGACAGCGTTTTTGTCCTCCACGGGACAGCTCACTTGCCGCCCAGCAGACCCTTCAGGGCGTCGGCGGCCCCGGCCAGCTTGTCCCCGGTGAGCTTGGCCTTCACCCCGGCCACGATCTTCTCCACCGCGTCGTCGGGCAGGTCCACGCCCAGGACCTTCTCCACCGCCTGGACCGGGTCCTTCTGGAACAGCGCCTTCAGGTCCCCGTCCTTGGTGAGCTTGCCCGCCAGCTCCTCGATCTTCGCCTTGATGTCCATCGCGTTTCCTCCTTTATTTCCCGCGCCCCGAACGGGCGTGGTTGACGTCAATAGGCCACGCCCCAGTAGATCATCTGCTTGGCGGGCTTGCCGCAGACGGGGCAGACGTCCCCCAGGTGCTCCTGGGCGAAGGGGATGCACCGGGAGGACACCCCGGCCCGCTCCTTCATGGCGATCTCGCAGGCCTCGTCCCCGCACCACATGGTCTTGGCAAAACCCCCCTCGGTCTCCATGAAGGTCTTGACCTCCTCCACGCTGTGGCAGACCCTGGTGTGGTCCTCCAGGTTCTTTTTCGCCCGGGCGTAGAGCCCATCGTGGACCTCGTCCAGCAACCGCCGGACCGTCTCCTCCAGCTCCGCCAGGGGGACAAAGACCTTCTCCCCGCTGTCCCGGCGGCAGATACAGCACTGGTCCTTCTCCATGTCCTTGGGGCCGATCTCCACCCGCAGGGGGACCCCCTTCATCTCATACTCGGCGGCCTTCCAGCCCATGGACTGGTCGGAGTCGTCCATCTCCGCCCGGATCCCGGCGGCCTTCAGCCGGGCCAGCAGGGCGCCCGCGGCGTCCAGCACCCCCTCCTTGTGCATGGCCACGGGAATGACGATGGCCTGGATGGGGGCCACCCGGGGGGGCAGGACCAGGCCCCGGTTGTCCCCGTGGGTCATGATCACGCCGCCAATCATCCGGGTGGACACGCCCCAGCTGGTCTGGTGGGGGTAGTGGAGCTGGTTGTCCTTCCCGGTGAAGGTGATATCGAAGGCCCGGGCGAAGCCGTCGCCGAAGTAGTGGCTGGTGCCGCCCTGGAGGGCCTTGCGGTCGTGCATCATGCACTCCACGGTGTAGGTCTCCTCCGCGCCGTTGAACTTCTCCTTGTCGGTCTTGATCCCCTTCACCACCGGCATGGCCAGCACGTTCTCCATGAAGTCGGCGTAGACGTTGAGCATCCGCTGGGTCTCGGCGCGGGCCTCCTCCTCGGTGGCGTGCATGGTGTGGCCCTCCTGCCAGAGGAACTCCCGGTGGCGGAGGAAGGGCCGGCTGGTCTTCTCCCAGCGGAGGACCGAGCACCACTGGTTGTACAGCTTGGGCAGGTCCCGCCAGGAGTGGATGATGTTCTTGTAGTGCTCGCAGAACAGGGTCTCGCTGGTGGGCCGGATGCAGTACCGCTCCTCCAGCTTATCAGAGCCGCCGTAGGTGACCCAGGCGCACTCCGGGGCAAAGCCCTCCACATGGTCCTTCTCCTTCTGGAGCAGGCTTTCGGGGATAAGCATGGGCAGATACACGTTCTGGTGGCCGTACTTCTTGAACTCCGCGTCCAGCTGGCTCTGGATGTTCTCCCAGATGGCGTAGCCATAGGGTCGGTAGACGAACATCCCCTTGATGCTGGAATAGTCGATCAGCTCCGCCTTGGTGCACACGTCGGTGTACCACTGGGCGAAGTCCTGTTCCATGTCGGTGATCTGCTCCACCATTTTCTTGTTGTCAGCCATGTCCGATCCGTCCTTTGCTGTCAGATTTCATCATTGTATTCCAAACGGCCCGCGCCGTCAATACCTGTTCACCCACCCGGCGATTAGCCCCGCGGGCACCAGCCACAGCAGCAAGAACACCAACAGCGCCCCCGCCGACAGGGCGGTGACCGCCTGGGCCAGGCACAGGTAGAAGGACAGCGCCATTCCCACCGCGCTCCCCAGCAAATCGAAAAACAGCCCCAGCCGCACCGCCCGCAGCAGCCGCTTGCCCCCCACCACCGCGTCGGCGTAGGGGCCCAGGCCCTCCCGGCACAGGACGGCGGAGAGGGTCCGCTCATGCTTCTGCCGCCGGGAGGACAGCTCCCTGCGCCGGTCCAGGCTGGGGAACTCCATCCGGTCGGCGGGCAGCTTGAAGCGCTGGCGCAGTACCTCGGGGATGATCAAAAAGTCCCTGGTGGCCAGGATGGGATCCAGGCCGTTGTCAATCAGGGTGTTCAGGGCGGGGCGGATGGAGGTATGCAGGGCGTGGTTGAGCACGAAGATGGCGCACAGGTAGCCGTCCACGGCGCAGAACACCGCCCCCTTCACCTTCAGCCCCGGCGCCACCGAGATGTGCATGAGCTCCAGGAAGGCCCCCGACCCCACGCAGACCTGCCGGCCGCCGATTTCCCCGGTGATCCCCCCCTCGTGGAAGACCACCCGGCTGGCCCGGCGGTAGAGCCCGCCCTTGGTCTTCAGCAGGTCGGCGAAGGGCTTTTCCATGCCGCTGCCCGTCTCCCGCACCAGGGTGGCGGTGTAGGCCACGGCGTTCTCCAAGGACACGTCCCCGGTGAGCTTGATGCCGTTGAGGGTGACGCTTCCGGGGGGGAAGAGGTCGGCGTCGGTCAGCACCACGCCCCGGTTGCGCCCCCGCCAGCTCAGACCGTCCCAGCCCCCCAGGGCCGCGCCCACCTTGCTCAGCCGCTGGGCCAGGGAGGCGAAGGGCATGGCGAAGCTCAGCGCCCCCGCCAGGCCGCACCCGGCGGTGAGGCAGGCGGACAGGCACCAGAAGAAATTCTCCGGCCGCCGGCGGCCCACCGTGGCGATCAGGGTCAACAGTGCCGCGGCCAGCAGGAGGAGCGGGGCGGCGATGTGGTAGGCCCGCTGGACCCCGTCGGTCTCCTGGATCTGGCTGCCGTAGCCCTCCGTCTTCCCCGGCCACTTCACAAAGGCGTCCCGGCCGTCCCACATCTTCTCGTCCAGGGTGACCAGGTAGGGCTCCGCCGCCGCCGCGGCGGTCCGGCAGGACAGCCAGAGGCCCCGCCGCTTCAAAAGCCGCCCCCACAGCGCGAAAAAAAGACACAGCGACACGATGGCGCAGTAGGGCATCCCCCCGCCCCGGTCCCCCAGGACCGGCATGGTCAGCGCGTCCGCCGCCGCCGCGGCCACGGCGAAGAGGACCAGGGTCTCCCCCTCCAGGCGCAGCCGCACCAGACAGGTCACCCCGTGGGCCAGCACGTCCAGGGCCAGCAGGGCGCTGATCCCCATGGCCAGGGCGGAGATTTGGAGGCACAGAGCCCGGTTCTGGGTCAGGATGGCGGGCAGGGGCAGACCCAGCCCGGCGCTGAGCATCAGGTAGAGCTGGGGCAGACACCACAGCAGGGACAGGGCGGTCCGGGTGTGGAGGAAAGGCAGCCCCTTCTTATACCGCTGGGCCAGCTTCCCCGGCGGCACGTCCGGCCGGGGACGGCGGGCCACCCGCCGGCGGCGGGGAGAGGGGACGTGGGTGGGCTCCCGCTCCCAGTCCACGCCGGGCAGGAGCCGCTGGCGCTGGGCCTGGTCGGGGTCCTCCGGGGCGTCCCCGGCGAACATCCCCTCGGCGTAGCGCTCCCCCTTTTCGATCAGGCGGCCGATCCGCCCGGTCACCGAGTTGTCCTCCTCCGGGAACTCGATGACCTTCTCGGTGAGGTGGCGGGGCTCCGGCTTGCGCTTCCACCAGGGGACCCGCTTCTCCGCCTCCTCCGGCTCCGCTTTCGCCTCCTCCGGGGCCGCTTCCGGCTCCGGCTCCGTCTCCGCCGGGGCCGTCCTCGGCCCCTTTTTCGTCTCCTCCGACGCCGCCGGGGCCGCTTTCGGCTCCTTTTTCGTCTTCTTCGGCGCCGGGGAGTTCTCCGGCTCCTCTTTTGTCTCCTCCGGCGCCCCGGCGGCCTCCCGGGCCGGCTTCTCCGAGGAGAGCTTCTCCCCTCCGGCGGGGTCCAGGGGGCGCTGGCGCACCAGCCGCCCCTCCCGGTCCAACAGCCGCAGGGTGGGCTCCTCCGGCTCCGCCCCGTCGGCGGGGGACAGGGGGGCGAACTCGTCGAGGATGTCGTCCAGCTCAGGGCTCTCGCCGGGGCCCTTGGGGGTCTTGTCCACCGTCCCTCACCCCTTTCCCAGCCGCTGGCGCACCGCCTCAAAGAGGACGATGGCGGCGGCGGCGCTGGCGTTGAGGGAGTTGAGGCTGCCCCGCAGGGGGATGGCGACGCGCACGTCGCAGGTCTCCTCCACCAGCCGGGACATTCCGGACCCCTCGCTGCCGATGACGATGGCGGCGGGGCCGGTGAGGTCGGTCTGGTAGAGGGACGCCTCCCCTGAGGCGGCGGCGCCGTAGATCCAGAGTCCCTGGCGCTTCAGTTCCTTGAGGCAGGCGGTGAGGTTGGGCACCCGCGCCACCGGCACATAGCTCACCGCCCCCGCCGAGGTCTTGGCCACCACGGCGGTGAGCCCGGCGGAGCGGCGCTTGGGGAGGATGACCCCGTGGGCCCCGGCGCACTCGGCGGTGCGGATCACCGCCCCCAGGTTGTGGGGGTCGCTGAGCTCGTCGCAGACCACCACCAGAGGGGGCTCCCCCTTCTGCCGGGCGGCCTCCAGGATGTCGTCCACGTCGACATACTCCCGCACGGCGCACAGGGCGATGACCCCCTGGTGGGCGTGGGTGAGGCTCATGGCGTCCAGTTTCCGCCGGTCGCACTCCACCACCACCGCGCCCCGCTCCCGGGCGGCGGAGGCCAGATGCCGCAGGGCGGCGTCCACATCGCCCTTGGCCAGATATACCTTGTCGATGGCCGTCCCCGCCCGCAGGGCCTCCAGCACGGCGTTGCGCCCTTCGATGACGCCGTCCGCGTTTTCCTGCCTGGCCTGGTAGTCCTCTCTGGACATGAGCTCGCCGCCTCCTTTCGGGGGGTCTGGTTTGAACGGAAACATCATAGCATAAAATTCCCCAAATGAAAAGGGGGAGTTTCCCGCCCCGGCCCGGCGGGCCAGACCGGGGGATTTTGTCGAAATTCCCCCTTTTCAACCGGGAAAAAGGTTGGTATAATATAGGGTGCATATTTTGAAAGGGGGCCTGGTTATGAACCGCGTGACCGTGACCATTGCCGAGCGTCAGTTCACCCTTCTGGCCGACGAGGAGACCACCGACACCCAGAAGGTCGCCGCCTATGTGGACGGCAAGCTCGCCGAGTTGACCGCCCAGGGGACGCCCTCCCTGGTGGACGCGTGCATCCTGGCATCCATGAACATCACCCAGGAGCTGTTCCGGGAGCAGGAGAGCTCGGACAACCTGCGCCGCCAGCTGAAGGAATACCTGGAGGAGTCCACCAAGCTGAAGCTGGAACTCTCCGAGGCCAAGCGGGAGATCTTCGCCCTGAAGGGGAAGAAATAAGCCCCATGCTGGAGCTCCTCTCCCCCGCCGGCTCCCCGGAGGCGGTGACCGCCGCGGTGCAGAACGGGGCGGATGCGGTCTACCTGGGCTGTGGGGACTTCAACGCCCGCCGGCGGGCCAGAAACTTCACCCCCGACGACCTGGCCCAGGCGGTGACCTACTGCCACGTCCGGGGGGTCAAGGTCTACCTGACCCTCAACACCCTGCTGTCCGACCGGGAGCTGGACCGGGCCCTGGAGCTGGCCCGGTTCGCCGACGGGGCGGGGGTGGACGCGGTGCTGGTGCAGGACCTGGGCCTGGCCTCCCTAATCCGGGGCCGCTGCCCCGACCTGCCCCTCCACGCCTCCACCCAGATGAGCGTCCACTCTCTGGACGGGGTGAAGCTCTGCGCCGACCTGGGCCTGGTCCGGGTGGTCCTCAGCCGGGAGCTGGACCGGGACGCCATCGCCCACATCTGCGCCCACAGCCCCGTGGAAATCGAGGTCTTCGTCCACGGCGCGCTGTGTATGTGCTACTCCGGCCAGTGCTTCCTCTCCGCCCTGGTGGGCGGGCGCAGCGGCAACCGGGGCCTGTGCGCCCAGCCCTGCCGCCTGCCCTTCCAGGGGGGCTATCCCCTCTCCCTGAAGGACGTCTCCCTGGCGGGCCGCCTCCGGGAGCTGGAAGAGATGGGGGTGGCCTGCGTCAAGCTGGAGGGGCGGATGAAGCGGCCGGAGTATGTGGCGGTGGTCACCGCCGTCTACGCCGCCGCCATCCGGGAGGGGCGGGAGCCCACGGCGGAGGAGCTGGACCGGCTCCAGGCCGCCTTCTCCCGCTCCGGCTTCACCCAGGGGTACTACCTGGGCCGGACCGGGCCGGAGATGTTCGGCACCCGGCCGGAGGCCCAGGCCGCCCCGGAGGCCCTCTACGCCCAGGCCAGGGAGAGCTACCGCCGGGAGCGGGGCCTGGTGCCGGTGGACCTGCGGGTCCTGCTCCGGGCGGACCGGCCGGTCCTGGCCCAGGCGACGGACCGGGACGGCCACACCGCCCAGGCCCGGGGGGAACTCCCCCAGCGCGCCCTGCGCCAGCCCACCAC
>CANRBW010000060.1 GCA_947628975.1 uncultured Oscillospiraceae bacterium
CCTTTCCAGCGGCGGTGTCCTGATAGGGGGCCAGATGGTCGGCCAGCGCGGCGAAGCTCCGGCTCTCCAGCAGGCCCCGGACGGTCTGGGTCTCCTGCCGGGAGAGGCCCAGGGCCTCGGTCAGCTCCCGGAAAAAGCCCATGTGGCCGATCTCGATGTGGAACCGGCTGAGCCCGGCGGCCTCCAGGCTGTCCGCCGCCAGGGTCAGCACCTGGGCGTCCGTCTCCAGCCCCTGGGCCCCCAGGAGTTCCACGCCGCACTGGGCGATCTCCCCCCGGCTGCCCCGGTGGTTGTGGGCGGAGCGGAAGACGGTCTGGTCGTAGTAGAGCCTCTGGGGCTGGGACAGGTCCTTAAGCTTGGCCGCGGCCATCCGGGCGATGGGGGTGGTGCAGTCGGGGCGCATGACCAGGATGCGGCCGCTGCGGTCGATGATCTTGAGCATCTGCTCCTGGGGCAGCGGGTTGCCGGAGAGGACGAACAGGTCGTAATACTCCACCTCCGGGGTGCTGACCTCCCGGTAGCCCCTGGACTGGAACAGCCCGGTGAGGGCGCTCTGCACCCGCCGCCGCTCCTGACACTCCTCAAACAGCCTGTCCTGGGTCCCCTCAGGCAGGGTCATGGCGCGCTTCATCCCGTCACCTCCGTGAAAATGCTTTCATATGTTATCACACTACCACGCTAAAGTCAAGGGCTCTCATTCAAACAGCGTCAGCTGGCTGGTCTCCGGGATCCCCGCCAGGGCCCCGGCGGCCTTCAGCCCCTCGATGTGGGCCTTGGAGACCTTGGGGCAGGCGTCGGAGAACTCGGCCACGGAGATGAAGGACCTCCCCTTCCTCTGCTCCACGATGGACAGGGCCGCGGACTCCCCCAGCCCGGGCACCGAGATGAAGGGGGGCAGGAGCGTCCCCTTCTCCTGGTCCATGAGGAAGCGGGTGGCGTCGGAGCGGTAGAGGTCGATGGCCTCGAACTGGAAGCCCCGCAGATAGAACTCGTAGCAGACCTCCAGGGTGACCAGCATATCCTGCTCCACGGCGGAGGCGTCCTTGTCCTTATCCTTGCCCTCGATCTCCTTCATCCTGGCCTTGACCTGATCCATCCCCTGGCACATCACCGTGGCGTCAAAGGCCTTGGCCCGGATGGTGAAATAGGCGGCGTAGAAGGCCAGGGGCCGGTGGACCTTGAACCAGGCGATGCGGAAGGCCATCATCACATAGGCCACGGCGTGGGCCTTGGGAAAGAGGTAGCCGATCTTGGCCAGGGAGTCGATGTACCAGTCCGGGACGTTGTGGGCCTTCATCTCCTCCTCCCAGCCGGGCTGGAAGCCGCCCTTCTTCACTTTCCCCTTCCGGACCGCCTCCATGATCTTGAAGGAGGTCTTGGGGTCCATCCCCTGGCTGATGAGGTAGAGCATGATGTCGTCCCGGCAGCCCACGGTGTCCAGGACCGAGATGTTCTTGTCCAGGATGAGGTCGCGGGCGTTGCCCAGCCACACGTCGGTGCCGTGGGAGAAGCCGGAGAGGCGGACCAGGGTGTTGAAGTTTTTGGGCTGGGTGTCCACGAGCATCTGCCGGGTGAAGTGGGTGTTGAACTCCGGGATGGCCACCGCGCCGGTGGGGCCCAGGACCGGGTCGTCCACAAAGCCCAGCTTTTCCGAGGTGGTGAACAGGCTCATGGTGTCCGGGTCGTCCAGGCGGATGTCGGTCCGGGCGTTCACCCCCGTCAGGTCCTCCAGCATCCGGATCATGGAGGGGTCGTCGTGGCCCAGCATATCCAGCTTCAGCAGGTTAGACTCCATGGAGTGGTATTCAAAGTGGGTGGTGATGATGTCGGTGTCGGCGGCGTCGGCGGGGTGCTGGACCGGGCAGAAGTCGTAGATCTCGCAGTCCTGGGGGATGACCACCATGCCGCCGGGGTGCTGGCCGGTGGTGCGCTTGACCCCGGTGCAGCCGTTGGCCAGGCGGGTCTCCTCCGCCTTGGTCACCCGCAGGCCCCGCTTTTCCAGGTACTTCTTCACATAGCCGTAGGCGGTCTTGAAGGCCACCTTCCCGATGGTCCCGGCCCGGAAGACGTGGTTCTCCCCAAAGAGCTCAAAGGTGTAGCGGTGGGCGCTGGACTGGTACTCCCCGGAGAAGTTCAGGTCGATGTCCGGGACCTTGTCCCCCCCGAAGCCCAAAAAGGTCTCGAAGGGGATGTTGAAGCCGTCCTTGTCGTAGGGGGAGCCGCAGACGGGACAGACCGCGTCCGGCATATCCGCCCCGCAGCCGTACTGGGGGTCCACGTCGAAGTCGGCGTGTTTGCAGTTGGGGCAGCGGTAGTGGGGGGGCAGAGAGTTGACCTCGGTGATGCCGGACATGAAGGCCACGATGGACGAGCCCACCGAGCCACGGGAGCCCACCAGGTAGCCGTGGGCCAGGGAGTCCTGCACCAGCTTCTGGGCGGACATATAGATCACGTCGTAGTGACAGCGCAGGATGTCCCCCAGCTCCGCGTTGATCCGGTCCACCACCACCTGGGGCGGCGTCTCCCCGTAGAGGGCGTGGGCCCGGTCCCAGACCAGGTCGTGGAGGAGTTGGGCGGAGTTTTCGATGGTGAGGGGAAAGAGGCCGCCGGGCAGGGGCGCCATCCGGTCGCACCAGTCCGCCACCAGGTTGGTGTTGGTCACCACCACCTCCAGGGCCTTTTCCGGGCCCAGGTAAGCGAACTCCTCCAGCATCTCGTCGGTGGTGTGGAAGTAGAGGGGGTTGGGGTTGTCCGCGTCCTCAAAGCCCTTGGAGTCCAGCAGGATGTGGCGGTAGATCTCGTCGTGGGGCTCCATGAAATGCACGTCCCCCGTGGCGCAGACCGGCTTGCCCAGCTTCTCCCCCAGCTCCACGATCTTGCGGTTGAAGTCCCGCAGGTCCTCCTCCGACTGGGCGGTCTGCCGGCCCTCCCGGTCGGGGCGGAGCATGAAGGCGTTGTTGGACAGGGGCTGGATCTCCAGATAGTCGTACCACCGGGCGATGCGCTCCAACTCCTCCTGGGGCTTGTGCTCCACCACCGCCCGGAACAGCTCCCCCGCCTCGCAGGCCGAGCCGAGGATCAGCCCCTCCCGGTTCTGCTCGATGAGGCTCTTGGGCATGATGGGGTTGCGGCTGTAATGCTCCAGGTTGGACAGGGAGACCAGCTTGTAGAGGTTGCGCAGACCGGTCTGGTTCTTGGCCAGCACGATGAGGTGATAGGGGGTCCGGCGCCCGCCCCCGGCCCTCGACCCGGCCAACAGCGGGTCGATCTGCCGCAGGGTGGCGGCCCCGCGGATGCGCAGGAGGCGCAGCTCGTCCAGCAGGATCCCCGCGGCGGTGACCGCGTCGTCCTCCGCCCGGTGGTGGTTAAAGTCCCCCAGGCGCAGATGCTCGGCGATGGTGTCCAGCTTGTAGTTTTTCAGCTCCGGGTAGAGCCGCCTGGCCAGGGACAGGGTGTCCACCGACAAGGGGGAGAACGCCACCCCCATGTTGGCCGCGGCCTGGCGGAGGAAGCCCACGTCAAAGTCGGCGTTGTGGGCCACCAGGGGCCGGCCCCCGGCGAAGGCCAGAAAGTCCCGGACCGCCTGGTCCTGGCTGGGCGCGCCCCGGAGGAGCTCGTCGGTGATGCCGGTGAGGGCCACCGTCCTCGGGTTGAGGGTGCGCCGCGGGTCCACGAAGGTGGAGAAGTGCTCGGGCTGGATCATCCCGTCCCGGACCAGCACCGCGCCGATCTCGATGATGGCCTCCCGCTGGGGGTCGAAGCCGGTGGTCTCCAGATCGAAGACCACATACTCCCCCGTGAGGGGGGCATCCCCCTCCCCCCGGACCGCCACGGTGCTGTCCACGTCGTTGCGGAAGTACGCCTCCACCCCGTAGAGGATCTTGATGCCGTCCCCGGCGGCGTGGTCCGCGTCGGGGAAGGAGTGGACCACGCCGTGGTCGGTGATGGCGATGGCCCGGTGGCCCCACTGTTGGGCCCGCTTGACCACATCCCCGGTGACGGTGAGGGCGTCCATGGAGGACATCTGGGTGTGAAGGTGGAGCTCCACCCGCTTCTGGGGGGCGGTGTCCTGCCGGGTCCGGGCCTCCACCGCCGCGATGCCGGTGGGCCGCAGGACCAGGTCGCCGTCGTAGCGGTCCATCATCAGGTGGCCCTGGATCTGGAGGAGCTGGCCCACCTTGACCCCCCGCAGGATGGGCTTGGCCTCCTCGTCGCCCATGAGCTGGGACACCCGGATGGAGCCTGTGTAGTCGGTCACGTCAAAGCGGACCACGGTGCGGTGGTTCCGAAGCTCCTTGTGGTCCACCTCGAACACCGTGCCCTCCACCAGCACGCTGCCCAGCTCCGGCGTCAGCGCCGCCATCTCCGTGACCGTCTTCATCCCGATGGTCTTGTAGATGGCTCCCTTGGCGGACTTTTTCCGCCCGGACGGGGCCCGGCCGCTGCCCCGCATGGCCTCCAGCCGGCGGCTCTCCGCCCGGCCCAGCTGGGCGGGGACCGCCTCCTGGGCGGCCCCGCCTCCGGAGAGGAAGCGCACCCGGACCGGTCCGCCCACGGCGCGTTCCAGGGCCGCTCCGGCGGCCTGGACGTGGGCGGCCAGCAGCTCCGCCCCCCCGTTTGGCAGGGTGACGGTGAGCACCTCCCCCGCCAGGCTCCCGGTGGCCCCGGCCAGCAGACCCTTGGCGGGCACGAAGGTCTTCCCCAGTTCCCGGCGCAGCAGCTCCACCAGCGCCGCCGGGTCCCGCTCCCCGGAGAGGGCCACCTGGTCCTCCCCGGTGATGACCGGCGCGGGCTGGCAGAGGCGCACCTCACCGCCGTAGACCCGCCGCAGGTCCTCCTCCACGGCGCGGCACTGGTCCCCGGTGAGGGGCGGCTCCGCCTCCAGCGTCACCTGGACGCCGCCGGGCCGCTCCCCGGGGCCGATATGGATCACCTGACACTCCGCCAGCCGGGCGCACAGCATGGGGTCCTGGGGAATGTAGGCGGAAAAGGCGTGAAAAAACGGGATCCTCTGGTTCTCCGAAGCCAACTCTCTCTCTCCTCACATTGTGTCGATCAGGGCGAACAGCTGGTCCACCAGCTCCTCCTGGGGGACCTTTTTGACGATCTCTCCCTTGCGGAACAGCAGGCCGACCCCGTCCCCGCCGGCGATGCCCACGTCGGCGGCGGCGGCCTCCCCCGGCCCGTTCACCGCGCAGCCCATCACCGCCACGGTGATGGGCTTGTCCACCTGTTCCAGGCGGCGCTCCACCTCGTTGGCCATGGCGATGAGGTCCACCCTGGTCCGGCCGCAGGTGGGACAGGCGATGAGCTCCGGCCCGTCCCTTCGGACCCCCGCGGCCTTGAGGATGTCCCTGGCGGCGTACACCTCCTGGACCGGGTCGGCGGACAGGGAGACCCGGACCGTGTCCCCGATGCCCATGGCCAGCAGACCACCGATGCCCACCGCCGACTTTAAAACGCCCATTTGGGGGGTCCCCGTCTCGGTGACGCCGATATGTAAGGGGTAGTCGTGCCGCTGGGCGAAGAGCCGGTAGGCCTCCATGGTCACCGGGACGCTGGAGGACTTCATGGACACGCAGATCTGGTCAAAGTCCCACCGCTCCAACAGCCGGATGTGGCCCTCGGCGCTCTCCACCAGCGCCTGGGCGGTGGCGCCGCCGTACTTGGCCAGCAGGGGCTTTTCCAGGCTCCCCCCGTTGACCCCGACGCGGATGGGGACCCCCCGCTGACGGCAGGCGTCGGCCACCGCCTTCACCCGCGCGCTGTCGCCGATGTTGCCGGGGTTGATGCGGACCTTGTCGCACCCCGCCGCCACGCAGGCCAGGGCCAGCTTGTAGTCGAAGTGGATGTCCACCACCAGGGGGATGGAGATGCGCTCCCGGATGGCGCCCACCGCCCTGGCCGCCTCCTGGTCGGGCACCGCCACCCGGACGATCTGGCACCCGGCGGCCTGAAGGCGGCGGATCTGCTCCACCGTGGCCGCCACATCCTGGGTGGGGGTGTTGCACATGGATTGGATGGTCACCGCGGCGCCGCCCCCCACCGGCACGCCGCCCACCGAGATCTGTCTTGTCACACGCTCACCGCCCAAACAGCTTGAGAATATCGCTGACGGCCACCACCGCCATGAAGAGCAGCAGCGCCACGAAAAACACCGCGTTCACCGCGCCCTCGTACTTGGGGTCCAGCCGCCGCCGGGTCACGGCGGTGAACGCCGCCCCCACCAGCAGAAAGAAGACGCGCCCGCCGTCCAGAGCCGGGATGGGGAGCAGGTTCATCACCGCCAGGTTCACCGCGATGAAGGCCACCAGGTAGAGGACGTTCCGCAGAGCGCCCCCGGCGGTCTCGGATTCCTGGGCCACCTCCCCCATCACGCTGACGATGCCCACCGGCCCGGAGATGTCCCGGATGCCCACCGACCCGGTCACCAGGTCGCCCAGGCTCATCCAGACCAGGCGGACCATGGCCACGGAGGTGCGCCACCCCTGGCCGATTTTGTCGCCCAGGGAGGCGGGATAGACCTTGACCCCCACGGTCTGGCTCAGGGGGACCCGGAAGGCCGGGCGCAGGTCCACATCCTCCAAGAGGACCCGCTGGCCGTTCCGCCGGACCTCCAGGTCCGCCCGGTCCCCCGCCCGGCTCAGGAAGAGAGGGGCGTCGCCGTTGATGAGGACGGCGTGGCCGTCCACCCGCAGGAACTCGTCCCCCACTTCCAGGCCCTGGGCGGCCAGCTCCGGCGCCTGGTCCAGGCTGACCACCGCGTCCACATAGTAGTCCGGCCGGGCCGCGCACAGCCCCAGAAAGAGCAAAAAGCCCACCAGGAAGTTGCAGAGAGCCCCGGCCACGAGGATGACCAGCTTTTTCCACGTCTTGGCCTTCTGGAAGGACCGGGGGTCCGGGGTGTCCTCGTCCTCCCCCTCCATGGCGCAGTAGCCGCCGATGGGAAAGAGCCGCAGGGCGTACCGGGTCTCCCTCCCCTGCCGGGAGAGGAGCGCGGGGCCCATGCCGATGGAGAACTCATTCACCTTCACCCCGCAGAGCTTGGCGGTGAGGAAGTGGCCCAGTTCGTGGACGGCGATGAGCGCGCCGAACAGGAGCACCCCCAGCAAAACGATCAGAACAACACTCATGCTTCACCTCATATCCCGCTCCGCGCGTCCGCGCGGGCCGCCGCGTCGGCGGATAGCACGTCCTCCAGCGAGGGGGCCGGGATCTCCGGCGCGGCCGCCACCGCCCGCTGGCACAGACGGGGAATGTCACAAAAACCGATCCGGCCCTCCAGGAACAGGGCCACCGCCGCCTCGTTGGCGCCGTTGAGCGCCGCCGGGACCACCCCGCCCCGCCTGGCGGCCTGCCGCGCCAGGTCCAGACAGGGGAAGTTTTCCCCGTCCGGCGGCAAAAAAGTCAGGTTGGGACAGCGCAGCAGGTCCAGCCTCGGCGTGGGACAGGGCAGCCGCCTGGGCCAGGTCAGGGCGTACTGGATGGGCAGACGCATATCCGGGACCCCCAGCTGGGCCAGGACCGCCCCGTCCCGGAACTCCACCAGGGAGTGGATGACGCTCTCCCGGTGGATGACCACGTCGATCCTCTCCAGGGGCAGGTCGTAGAGCCACATGGCCTCGATCACCTCGAAGCCCTTGTTCATCATGGTGGCGGAATCCACGGTGATCTTGGCCCCCATGGACCAGTTTGGGTGCTGGAGCGCCTGTTCCTTGGTGACAAGGGAAAGAGCTTGCCAGTCCTTGCCGTAGAAGGGTCCGCCGGAGGCGGTGAGGAGGATGCGCTCCACCTCTCCCCGGTCGGCGCAGCCCTGGAGGCACTGGAAGATGGCCGAGTGTTCCGAGTCCACCGGCAGCAGCTCCACCCCCGCCTCCCTGGCGGCCGCGGTGACCAGCGCCCCGGCGCAGACCAGGGTCTCCTTGTTGGCCAGGGCGATGTCCTTCCCCGCCCGGATGGCGGCCAGGGTGGGCTCCGCCCCGGCGATCCCCACCACGGCGGTGAGGACGGTGTCCACCCCCTCCAGGGTGGCGGCCTCCAGCAGTCCCGACCGGCCGGCGGCCACCCGGGTCGGGGTGTCGGCCAGCCGGACGGCCAGGTCGCGGGCGGCGCTCTCGTCGGCCAGGACCGCCAGTTCCGGGCGAAAGCGCCGGACCTGCTCCTCCAGCAGGGCCGCGTTCCGGTGGGCGGTGAGCGCCCCAACAGACAATCCAAGGGCGGCCATCACTTCCAGCGATTGCCGCCCTATGGAGCCGGTGGAGCCCAATATGGAAAGTCGCCGTCTCACCGCGAAAGCCTCCTCCCCGCTCATCCGCCCAGCTCCAGCGCGGGCAGCAGCCGCCACAGGATCTCGATGAGCGGCGCGCAGAAGATCACACTGTCGAACCGGTCCAGCACACCGCCGTGGCCGGGGAAGATGTTGCCGAAGTCCTTGAGCTTGTATTGCCGCTTGATATAGGAGAAGGACAGGTCCCCCACCTGGGCCATCAGGCTCCCCAGCGCCCCGTAGAGGGCCAGGAGCGGATAGCGCGCGGTGAGGTGGAAGCCCAGGTCCATCACCAGGCCGTAGACCAGCATACTCACCACCGCGCCCACAAGGCCGCACACCGCGCCCTCCACCGTCTTTTTGGGGGAGAGCTCCGGGGCCAGCTTGTGCCTGCCGAAGAGCATCCCGCCAAAGAGGGCGAAGGCGTCGGACAAAAAGG
>CANRBW010000061.1 GCA_947628975.1 uncultured Oscillospiraceae bacterium
GTGGATGGCGGGATACGCCCTGGGCCTTTCCGCCGGGGCGCGGGTCTCCTTTTGGGAGGTGCTGTGGGACGCCCTGCGCTGGCCGCTTTTCGTGTGGCTGATGGGCTTTACCGCCCTGGGGAGCTGGCTGGTCCCGGCGATGTTCGCCCTGCGGGGGTTCTTTTTTTGCTTTTGCGTGGCCGGGCTGACCGGCTGTGCCCAGGGGGGGATCCTGCTGGCCTTCCTCCTCTTCGGCCTGGGGGCGCTGATCCTCCTGCCGGTCTTCTTCCTGCTGGGGGTCCGGAGCTGGACCCGGGCGGTGGCGCACCGGGGGCGGCTCTGGTACGGACCGGGGGAGCTGGGCCTTGGGGACTGGCTCAAAAGCGGCGCGGCCCTGGGGTGCGCCGTGTGCTGGGCCGGGGCGGAGTACTGGCTGCTGCCCCTGCTGCTGAAGGGACTGGCGCCCCTGCTGGGGGCGGGCTGACAACACATCTGACAGAAAGGCGGTGACCGCGGGTGAACGAGATCCAGCTCTACGAGAGCTTCCTTAGGGACGAGCGCAAGGCGTCCCAGAATACCGTCAGCTCCTACCTGCGGGACGTGAACCAGTTCGCCGCCTGGCTGAAGGAGGAGAAGATCGCCCTGTCCAAGGTCAAGACCGCCGATGTGGAGCGCTACACCCACCACCTCAACAGCCTGGGGAAGTCCCCGGCCACGGTGACCCGCTGCGTGGCCTCCCTGAAGTCCTTTTACGGCTTTCTCCAGCGGGAGGGGAGGGTCCGCTCCAACTGCGCCCGGTTCGTGACCACGGAGAAGGTGGAGCGCAAGCTGCCCCAGATCCTGACGGGCAAGGAGGTGGAGCTGTTCCTGGAGCAGCCCAAGTGCGTGGACGCCAAGGGCTACCGGGACAAGGCCATGCTGGAGCTCCTCTACGCCACCGGCATCCGGGCCACCGAGCTGATCGACCTGAACGTGGACAACGTGAACCTCTACATGGGCGTCCTGCGCTGTGAGAGCCGGGGCAAGGAGCGGGTCATCCCCATCTACCAGACCGCCATCAAGGCGCTGGAGGACTATATGCGGGACGTCCGCCCCCAGCTGCTGGAGGACCCGGAGGAGGAGGCCCTGTTCGTCAACATGAGCGGGGAGCGTATGTCCCGCCAGGGCTTTTGGAAGATCATCAAGCACTACCAGGAGACCGCGGGCATCAAAAAGGAGATCACCCCCCAGGCCCTGCGCCACTCCTTCGCGGCCCATCTGCTGGAAAACGGGGCGGATCTGAAGTCCATCCAGGAGATGCTGGGCCACGCGGACATCTCCTCCACCCAGATCTACACCCACCTGGTGGGCCAGCGGCTGAAGGACGTCTACAAAAAGGCCCACCCCAGGGCCTGAGCGGACCCCCGCGCCGGGCTTGACAGGGAGGGCAGGGCGCGCTACAATAGGGAGGACAAGTGAACAGGGGAGCTTGTGTGACAGGCTGAGAGGAAGGTAGACCTTCGACCCTTGAACCTGATGCGGATAATGCCGCCGGAGGAAGTGTGGGGGAGAGCCCCTGTCTTTTTCAGGAGACGCCGCGAAAGGCGCCCCCTGTTTTTTTGTCCGATCCCGGTCCGGGCGCGGAGGTTTTGTCCGTCCCCCGCCGCGGACCCTGAAAAGGAGGACGTCTCTATGCTGTACGAACGGTTTGAGCGGGTGCGGCGGCTCCACCCCCTGATCCACAACATCACCAACTACGTCACCGTCAACGACTGCGCCAACATCCTTCTGGCCTGCGGCGGCTCGCCCATCATGGCGGACGACCCGGAGGACGCGGTGGAGATCACCGCCATCTGCGGGGGGCTGAACCTGAACATCGGCACCCTGAACCAGCGGACCATCCCCGCCATGCTGGCCGCCGGGAGGCGGGCCAGGGAGCTGGGCCACCCCGTGGTGCTGGACCCGGTGGGGGCGGGGGCCTCCCGTCTGCGGACCGACACCGCCCTCCGGCTGATGGAGGAGGCCAGGCCCACGGTGATCCGGGGGAATGTCTCCGAGATACGGACCCTGGCCTCCGGCAGCGGCACCACCCGCGGGGTGGACGCGGATGTGGCCGACCAGGTGACCGAGGAGGGGCTGGACGGGGCGGTGGCCTTCGCCAAGGCCTTCGCCCGGCGGACCGGGGCGGTGGTGGCCATCACCGGGGCCATCGACATCGTGGCGGACGGGGAGCGGGCCTTCTGCGTCCGCAACGGCCACCCCATGATGAGCGCCATCACCGGCACCGGCTGTCAACTCTCCGCCCTGACCGCGGCCTTTGTCACCGCCAACCCCGACGCGCCGCTGGAGGCCGCGGCCGCGGCGGTGTGCGCCATGGGCCTGTGCGGGGAGATCGCCCACCGGCGGCTCACCGACCTGGACGGCAACGCCTCCTACCGGAACTACATCATCGACGCCATGTACCGCCTCACCCCCGCCGCGCTGGAGGAGGGCGCAAACTATGAGGTGCGATAAGAGCCAGATGCTCCTCTACGCGGTGACCGACCGCGCCTGGCTTTGCGGCCGGACCCTGGCCCAGCAGGTGGAGGAGGCCCTGAAAGGCGGCGTGACCTGCGTCCAGCTCCGGGAGAAGGACCTGGACCGGGACGCCTTCCTCCGGGAGGCCAGGGAGATCCTGGCCCTTTGCCGGCGGTACCGCGTCCCCTTCATCGTCAACGACGATGTGGAGGTGGCCCTCGCCTGCGGCGCGGACGGCGTCCACGTCGGCCAGGAGGACATGGCGGCGGGGGAGGTCCGCCGCCGGATCGGCGCGGAAAGGATCCTGGGCGTCTCCGTCCACACCGTGGCGGAGGCGGAGGAGGCGGTGCGGAACGGCGCGGACTACCTGGGCCTGGGGGCGGTCTTTCCCACCGCCACCAAGACCGACGTGGACCGGATGCCGCCGGAGACCCTCCGGGCCATCCGCGCCGCGGTGGAGGTCCCCCTGGTGGCCATCGGGGGGATCTGCCGGGACAACATCGGCCAGCTGGCCGGGAGCGGGGTGGACGGCGTGGCGCTGGTGTCGGCCATCTTCGCCGCGGCGGACGTCCAGGCCGCCTGCCGGGAACTGCGGCGGCTGTCGGAGGAGATGGTGGGCCCATGAGGATCCGCGGCGCGATCTTCGACCTGGACGGCACCTTGCTGGACTCCATGTCCGTCTGGGACACCCTGGCCGAGCGCTATCTGCGCTCCCTGGGCGTTTCCCCACGGCCCGACCTGAACCGGCGGTGCGCGGCCATGAGCCTGGACCAGGCCGCCCGCTATTTCCAGCGGGAGTACGGCGTGACCAGGAGCGTGGAGGAGATGGTCGCCGACGTCAACGCCATGCTGGAGCGCTACTACCGCCTCGAGGCCCCGCTGCGCCCCGGCGTGGCGGAGGCGCTGGACCGGTTTGGCCGGGCGGGGGTCCGGATGTGCGTCGCCACCGCCACCGACCGCCCCCTGGCGGAGGCGGCGCTGGCGCGGTGCGGGGTGCTGTCCCGCTTTGAGGCGGTCTTCACCTGCGGCGAGGTGGGCCACGGCAAGGACCGGCCGGAGATCTTCCAGGCGGCCCTGGCCGCCCTGGGCACGGCGCGGGAGGAGACGGTGGTGTGCGAGGACGCGCTCCACGCCATCCGCACCGCCAAGGAGGCCGGCTTCCCCGTGGTGGCCGTCTATGAGAGCCACCAGAGCTCCGGTGAGGAGATCCGCGCCCTGGCGGACCTCTACCTGGAGGACTGGACCCGGCGGGACCGGCTGGAGGCCCTTCTGCCGGAGGGAGACCAACCCCATCAAACCAAGGAGGAAACGCCATGAAAACAGCCCTATCCATCGCCGGGACCGACCCCAGTGGGGGCGCCGGGATCCAGGCCGACCTGAAGACCATGACCATGAACGGGGTCTACGCCATGAGCGCCATTACCGCCCTGGTGGCGCAGAACACCACCGGCGTCAAGGAGATCGCGGAGGTGACCCCCCAGTTCCTCCAGCGGCAGCTGGACGCGGTCTTTGAGGACATCCCGCCGGACGCGGTGAAGATCGGCATGGTCGCCTCTTGCGGGCTCATCGACGTCATCGCCCAGCGCCTGCGCTTCTACGGGGCCAAAAACATCGTGGTGGACCCGGTGATGGTGGCCACCAGCGGGGACCGGCTGATCTCGGAGGAGGCGGTGGAGAGCCTAAAGCGCCTCCTGCTCCCCCTGGCGGCCGTCGTCACCCCCAACATCCCGGAGGCGGAGATCCTCGCCGGCCTCTCCATCCGCGGCGCGGAGGAGATGGAGGCCGCCGCCCGGCGCATCGGGGACGCCTACGGCTGCGCCGTCCTCCTCAAGGGCGGCCACAACGTCAACGACGCCAACGACCTGCTCTACGACCACGGGACCGCCACGTGGTTCTACGGCTCCCGGATCCCAAACCCCAACACCCACGGCACCGGCTGTACCCTGTCCAGCGCCATCGCCGCCAACCTGGCCAAGGGCTTCGACCTGCCCGCCTCCATCCGGCGGGCCAAGGACTACCTCTCCGGCGCGCTGGGGGCGATGCTGGACCTAGGCAAGGGCCGCGGGCCCATGCGGCACAACTTTGATCTGACCGGCAAATTCGCGGAGGAGGCGGAGAGATGAAAACCACCCAACGGCTGTTGGCGGCCGCCAAGGAGATCTGGGACGGCTACAACGACCACCCCTTTGTCCTGGGCCTCCAGGACGGCACCCTGGACCGGGAGAAGTTTCGCTACTACATCGTCCAGGACTACCTCTACCTGGAGGAGTACCTGAAGGTCTTCGCCGTGGGCATCGCCAAGGCGAAGAGCCCGGAGACGGTGGGGCTGTTTTCCAAATACGTCACCCTGCTGACCGAGGGGGAGATGGACATTCACCGGGGCTACATGGGCAAATTCGCCGTCACCCGGGAGGAGCTGGAGGCCACGCCGCGGGCCCTGGACAACCTCTCCTACACCTCCTATATGCTCCGGGTGGCCTACGAGGAGGGGGAGACGGAGATCCTGGCCGCCATCCTGTCCTGCGCGTACAGCTACGAGGTCATCGCCAGGACCATCCTGGCGCGAAACCCCGCCGCGGCGGAACACCCCTTTTACGGGGAGTGGGTCCGGGGCTACGCCGACCCCCAGTACAGCCAGGCGAACGTCCTCTTGCTGGACACCCTGGACCGGCTCAGCGCGGACCGCGACGAGGCGGAGCTGGACCACCTCACCCAGATCTTCGTGGCCTGCTCCCGCTACGAGACCGCCTTCTGGGACCTGGCCTGGAACCGGAGCAGATAGGGGAGAGGGGCCATGGGACGGTGCGTGATCGTCGGCGGGGCGGACATCGGGCGTTATGACCGGGTCCGCGCCCACCTGCGGGAGGACGACTTCTATATCTGCTGTGACAGCGGCCTGAGGCACCGGGAGGGTCTGGGGATCGCCCCGGACCTGATCGTGGGGGACTTCGACTCCTACGACGACCCCCATCTGGCGGTGGAGACCATCGTCCTGCCCCGGGAAAAGGACGACACCGACACGGTCTTCGCGGTGAAGGAGGCCCTGCGCCGGGGGTTTGAGGACTTTCTGCTGGTCGGCGTGATCGGCGGGCGGCTGGACCACACGCTGGGGAACGTGTCCATCCTGCTGAAGCTGGACAGCCTGGGAAAGACCGCCGTGGCGGTGGACGACTTCTCCGAGATGGAGGTGGTCTCCCGTCGGCCGGTGGAGATCGACGGCCGGTACGCCTTTTTCTCCCTGCTGAATCTCACCGGCGTCGCCCGGGGGATCACCATCCGAAACGCCAAGTACCCCCTGACCGGGGCGGAGATCTCCTGCGACTACCAGTACGGCGTCAGCAACGAGGTCCTGCCGGGCCGGACGGCGGAGGTCTCCCTGAAAGAGGGAAGGCTGCTGCTGGTCAAGGTACTGCCCTGACCCCCCGGAGGGGAGGGGCAAAAAAAGGCTTGCATTTTTCCAAAAACTGTGGTACTATAACCTTCGATGTTTTTTCGAGGGATCGTTTTCCCTGATTTCGACCAGCGAGGAGGGAAAGAAAATGGCGAAATGCGCGTACTGCGAGAAGGCTCTGGTGTTCGGGAATCAGGTCTCCCACTCCCACCGCCGCTCCAACCGCCCCTGGAAGCCCAACCTGAAGCGGGTGAAGGCCATCGTGGACGGCACCCCCAAGCACGTGTATGTCTGCACCCGGTGCCTCCGCTCCGGCAAGGTCACCCGCGCGGTGTGAGCCGCCTCAGACCGGGGACTGATACGTCTAAAGAAGCCGCCGTCGGGCGGCTTTTTTAGCGCCCGCGCCGCTGGTAAGCCTTGACGGGGGGCGGGCGGATATGGTATCATAAACCACCAGGGAAGGTATGCCCGCCCGGAGAGGGGCAATAGATGTAGTGTTGAAGCGAGGTGTTCCGGGACCATGGCAAAAACCAGGCAGTACGGCAACGAGTCCATCTCCGCCCTGAAGGGGGCCGACCGGGTCCGCAAGCGCCCCGGCGTCATCTTCGGCTCCGACGGGCTGGACGGCTGCGAGCACGCCGTCTTTGAGATCCTCTCCAACGCCATCGACGAGGCCCGGGAGGGCCACGGCGACCTCATCATCGTCACCCGCTACGCCGACCGGTCCATCCAGGTGGAGGACTTCGGCCGGGGCTGCCCGGTGGACTGGAACGAGAAGGAGGGCCGGTTCAACTGGGAGCTGGTCTTCTGCGAGCTGTACGCCGGGGGCAAGTATGACGCCAAGGGCGAGAACTACGAGTACTCCCTGGGTCTCAACGGCCTGGGCTCCTGCGCCACCCAGTACGCCAGCGAGTATTTTGACGCCACCATCCGCCGCGACGGCTTTGAATACAAGCTCCACTTCGAGAAGGGGGAGAACGTGGGCGGACTCCAAAAGACCCCCACCGACCGGAAAAAGACCGGTTCGGTCTTCCACTGGAAGCCGGACCTGGAGGTCTTTACCGACATCGACATCCCGGCGGAGTACTACACCGACGTGATGAAGCGCCAGGCCGTGGTCAACGCCGGGATCACCTTCCGTTTCCGCAACGAGGTGAACGGCCGGTTCGAGACCCAGGAGTTCCGCTACGAGAACGGCATCGTGGACTATGTCACCGAGCTGGCCGGGGAGAAGTCCCTGACCACCCCGGTTTTCTGGCAGACCGAGCGCCAGGGCCGGGACCGGGAGGACCGGCCGGAGTACAAGGTCAAGCTGTCGGTGGCCTTCTGCTTTTCCAACACCGTCCAGCTCATCGAGCACTACCACAACTCCTCCTGGCTGGAGCACGGCGGCTCCCCGGAGAAGGCCATGAAGTCCGCCTTCGTCTCCGCCATCGACGGCTACCTGCGCGCCCACGCCAAGTACCAGAAGACGGAGAGCAAGATCGCCTTCAACGACATCCAGGACGCTCTGGTGCTGGTCTCCAACAACTTCTCCACCCAGACCAGCTACGAAAACCAGACCAAAAAGGCCATCAACAACCGCTTCGTCCAGGAGGCCATGACCGACTTTCTCCGCGCCCAGCTGGAGGTCTACTTCATCGAAAACCCCTTCGACGCCGAGAAGATTGCCGAGCAGGTGCTCATCAACAAACGAAGCCGTGAGAGCGCGGAAAAGGCCCGGCTGAACATCAAAAAGAAACTCTCCGGCACGGTGGACATCGCCAACCGGGTCCAGAAGTTCGTGGACTGCCGCACCAAGGACACCGAGCGCCGGGAGCTCTACATCGTGGAGGGGGACTCCGCCCTGGGCAGCGTCAAACTCTCCCGGGACGCGGAGTTCCAGGGCATCATGCCGGTCCGGGGCAAGATCCTCAACTGCCTGAAGGCGGACTACGGCAAGATCTTCAAAAGCGAGATCATCACCGACCTGATGAAGGTCCTGGGCTGCGGGGTGGAGGTCCAGAACAAGCACGTCAAGGACCTGGCCGCCTTTGATCTGATGAACCTGCGGTGGAACAAGATCATCATCTGTACCGACGCCGACGTGGACGGCTACCAGATCCGCACCCTGATCCTCACCATGCTCTACCGCCTGGTGCCCACCCTCATCGAGCGGGGCTACGTCTACATCGCCGAGTCCCCCCTCTACGAGATCACCTACAAGGACAAGACCTGGTTCGCCTACACCGACAAGGAGAAAAACGACATCGTAAGCGGCGAGCTGGCGGGGAAGAAGTGTACCATCAACCGCTCCAAGGGCCTGGGGGAGAACGAGCCGGACATGATGTGGCTCACCACCATGAACCCGGAGACCCGGCGGCTCATCAAGGTCATGCCGGAGGATGCGGCCCTCACCGGCCAGATCTTCGACCTGCTCCTGGGGGACAACCTCCAGGGCCGGAAGGACCACATCGCCGACAACGGCTACAAATATCTGGAACTGGCGGACATTTCCTAAACGAAGGAGCGAGAAAACTATGGCAAAGATCCAAATGACCACCCCCCTGGTGGAGCTGGACGGGGACGAGATGACCCGGATCATCTGGCAGCAGATCAAGGACACCCTGCTCCTGCCCCACATCGACCTGAAGACCGAGTACTACGACCTGGGCCTGCCGGAGCGGGAGCGGACCGGGGACCAGATCACCGTGGACGCGGCCCGCGCCATCCAGAAATACGGCGTGGGGGTCAAGTGCGCCACCATCACCCCCAACGCCCAGCGGGTGGAGGAGTACAAGCTCAGCCAGATGTGGAAGTCCCCCAACGGC
>CANRBW010000062.1 GCA_947628975.1 uncultured Oscillospiraceae bacterium
AGGACCACCCTCATCATCGCCCACAGGCTGTCCACCATCCGCTCCGCCTCCCGGATCCTGGTGGTGGACGACAACCGCATCCTGGAGGAGGGGACCCACGAAGAGCTGATGGCCAAGGGCGGGGCCTACGCCCGGCTCTACGCCGCCCAGCACCCCTCCAAGGCGGCCGGGGAGGCGCGGCCATGAGGAAGGGGGAGGTCCTGGACCACCTGGCGGCGGACCGGGAGAGCCGCCTGGCCCTGGCCAGAGTGCTGGACAAGGCGGAGTACGCCCGGAGCCGAAACGCCCCCGCCCATAGCCAGTTCCTCAGCGACGGGGAGCGGGCCCTGGCCCGTCAGGCCCTGGCCGCCGCCGGGGTGAGCCGCTACCGGTTCTGGGGCGGGTACCCGGAGGCGGAGCGGCAGGTGTGCCTCTTCCTCCCCGACTGGGCCGACGAGGACGACCCCACGGCGGGGGAGGAGCCCCTGGCGGCGGTGGAGGCCGTCCCGCCCAGAGAGGCGGAGCTGTCCCACCGGGACTACCTGGGGGCGCTGATGGGCCTGGGTCTCAGCCGGGACAACCTGGGGGACCTGCTGACCGGGCCGGAGGGGTGCCAGGCGGTGTGTCTGCGGGGGGTGCTGCCCACCCTGCTGAGCCAGTGGAGCCAGGCGGGGCGGTATCCCCTCCGGGTCCGGGAGATCCCCCTGGACGCCCTGCGGCCGGAGCGGCGGGGCGGGACCCTGCGGCGGGAGACCTTCCAGTCCCTGCGCTTCGACGCGGTGGCGGCCGCCGGCTTCCGCCTCTCCCGGGCCAGGGCCGCCGCCCTCATCGCCGGGGGACAGGTCCAGCTCAACCACCTGCCCTGCGTCAAGCCGGACCGGCTCCTGGAGCCGGGAGACAGCCTGACCGCCCGCGGCTACGGCAAGTGCGTCCTGGTCCGGGTGACCGGGGAGAGCCGGAAGGGGCGGATCCAGGCGGAATTGGAGCGATACGAATGATCACGCCACAGGACATCGCGCGCATCAACGCCCTGGCCCGGAAGTCCCGGACCCCGGAGGGGCTGACCACGGCGGAGCGGGCGGAGCAGATGGAACTGCGCCGGCGGTATGTGGAGGCGGTGCGGGAGAACCTCACCGCCCAGCTGGACCGCACCGTCATCCAGGAGCCGGACGGCACCAGACGGCCCCTGCGGCCCAAGGAGTAAGGGCCTTTACAACGAGAACAGTTTTGGATATAATATCCATACTTCTATTACGAGAGTTGCGTGAGAGTATGCTGGAATTTGACGAGTACAAGGTAAAGCTGAACAACCTGAAGCCGGAGCTGGACAAACTCAAGGCCGCCCTGGACCTGGACGCCGCCGAGCGGGAGCTGGACCTCTTGCAGGCCCAGTCCGCCGCGGAGGGCTTCTGGGACGACCTGGACCGGGCCCAAAAGACCCAGCAGCGGATCAAGACCCTCCAGGACAAGATGGACAGCCAGACCCGGCGGGAGGGCCAGTGGTCCGATCTGATGACCCTGTGCGAGATGGGCAACGAGGAGGAGGACGCCAGCCTGATCCCGGAGCTGCGGGAGGGTTTTGCCCAGCTGGAGGAGGACATGGAAAAGGCGCGGCTGGCCACCCTCCTCACCGGGGAATACGACGCCTCCAACGCCATTTTGACCTTCCACGCCGGCGCCGGCGGCACCGAGGCCCAGGACTGGGCCCAGATGCTCTACCGGATGTACACCCGCTGGGCGGAGCGCCACGGCTTCACCTACGAGGTGGTGGACTATCTGGACGGGGACGAGGCGGGGCTGAAGTCCGCCACCGTGGTCATCTCCGGGGAGAACGCCTACGGCTTCCTCCGCAGCGAGAACGGCGTCCACCGGCTGGTGCGCATCAGCCCCTTTGACGCCAACGCCCGGCGGCAGACCTCCTTCGCCGCCCTGGAGGTGATGCCGGAGATCCCCGACGACGTGGAGGTGGACATCCGGCCTGAGGACATCGAGATGCAGGTGTTCCGCTCCTCCGGGGCCGGCGGCCAGCACATCAACAAGACCTCCTCCGCCGTCCGGCTCATCCACAAGCCCACGGGGATCGTGGTCAGCAGCCAGCAGGAGCGCAGCCAGTTCCAGAACCGGGACACCTGTATGCGGATGCTCCGCTCCAAGCTGGTGGAGCTCCAGATGCAGGCCCACGCCGAGAAGATCTCCGATTTGAAGGGCGTGCAGATGAAGATCGAGTGGGGCAGCCAGATCCGCAGTTACGTCTTTATGCCCTACCAGCTGGTCAAGGACACCCGCACCGCCTTCGAGACCGCCAACATCAACGCCGTCATGGACGGGGACCTGGACGGGTTCATCAACGCCTACCTGACGTGCGAGGCCACCGGCAAGCTGGAGACCCGCGGGTGAGGACCGCCCCGGCCGGGGCGCGGACGGCCGTGAGGCGTTTAACAAACTGAAGCGGCATCGGGGCGCGGACGGCTGCAAGGCTTTTTGAGAAATCGAAGCGGCATGGCGGGAGCCATGCCGCTTTTGCGCGCGCGGAGAAGGGAAAGCGAGATCCTTTCTCCGTTTTTTTGGGGCGGTTTCTGCCCACTTTGGGGCGGGGTGTCGCGCTTTTGGCGGGGCGGGGAGGGGGGCTCCGTGGAAACGACGAATTTTTTTGGAAAAATTTTGCTCCGCATATTGATTTTTCACAAAGAGTGCTATATAATCAGGTGTAACTATGGGTAACTTTGCCCAAGGGGGAGAACTTTGTCGGAACTCTTTCGCCGTCCGGGCTGGTGACGGCGATCTCAACGCCCCGGCGGCCGGAGATGCCGGGGACAGAAGTAGGTGAGCGCGTTGGAGAACAAAAGATGGGGAGACGGGGGGAGCGCCGGGCGGACCGCACGCCCGTGTCCGCCGCCTGAGACGGCGCGTCGCCGCCGGAACGGGGCCGGGCCGCGCCGGAGTGGGCTCCGGGCGCTGGCGGCGCTGCTCCTGGCCGCGGCGCTGTTGGCCACGCCGGCCCTGGCGGCCGGCGAGGGGGGCGAGGTCCCCCGGACCGCGCTGGCCAACAAGCCGGAGATCACCATCCAGGGCAACGTGGTGGTGGACGAGACCGGCGCGCCCACCGGCTTCTACGAGCTGGCGCTGTGCGTCCGCTCTCCCCGGCGGATCTACGGCCCCGCGCCGGACAACTACCAAGCCGGCGACCAGGAGCTGACCGAGGCGCAGTACGCCCAGGTCCTGGCGGACATCGCCGCGGGAAGGGCCGATGACGTGGACGAGAGCCGGTATACCATCACCTACTACCCCTTCTTCGCCGCCTCGGCGGTGGTGGGGGTGAACGCCGACGTGCTGACCGCCGTGAACTGGGACGTGGAGCAGGTGACCTACCACACCTGGAGCGGCAGCGCCTATGACGACCAGGACAGCGCCTACCCCCGCGGGGTGGACGTTGCCGCCAGCGCGGACCCGGAGCAGTGGGGGGAGCTCGACCCGGCCCCCTTCCCGGAGGTGGACAAGGCCACCCAGCGCAAGCCCTTCCCCAACACGGAGGCCCTGGACGCGGAGGGGGACAGGAGCGTCTTCACCGCCACCGCCCTGGCGGAGGACTACGACGCCGCCACCAAGAGCCTGATCGTGAGCCTGTCGGCCAGCGCGGCGGACAACAAGCCGGTGATCTACACCACCTCCACCCCGGTGGCGGTGGTGCGGTTCAGCTATGACCTCCAGCGCTTCCCGGCGGGGGTGGTGGCGGTCAACGGCGACTACAACACAAGCAGCGACCACTACGCCGACCAGATCACCGGCCAGGACGACGCCGCGCCGGGCTTCTGGCTGGGGCTGGACCGGACGAACGGCCATCAGGTGAGCGACGGCGGCAAGACGCCGGTGACCTGGCTGGGGGAGAGCGCCGTGGGGGGCGACTTCACTACCTCCGACGGCAAGGCCGCTGCCACAGGGGCGGGGCAGACGGTGTGGACCAAGCTGGGCGGCCAGACCGCCCCGGCGGAGAACGGGCTCTGGGACGAGACGGAGTTTTACTTCTACCTGGGGGCCAAGGCCGCCGGGAATTCCGCCGCGGAGACGGCGGACGGTACCGTCCGGGTGGCCGCCGGCCAGGGGCTGGAGACGGTGGAGCACGTCCGCATCCCCAAGACCCAGGGGCTGAAGGTCCTGGCCAAGGGGAGCGCGGAGAACCCCCAGCCCAGCCCGGCGGCGTACAGCTACTACACCAACCTCCTCTACCTGGACGACGCGGTGGCGGCCAACCGGGGCCTGCGGCTCCGGCTGGTGAACGCCCCCACCTTCCGGCCCAAGACCGGCGCCGGCGCCGGCGGCAACCAGATCCTCTTCTACGACTGGGATGATACCCTCATCGGCTCCCTTGTCGTCGGAGACGGCGACCTCCGGGCCGCCGTAAACCGGTATGTGGAACAAAATCTCGTGCACCCGGACCTGCGGGCGAGCACGGTGCTGGCGGAACTGGGAGGCGAGCTGCCCGACTTGAGCGCGGTGAGCGCCGCCACCGGCTCCGGGGACGACGCCGCCGCCCGATACAAGGCCCTGCTGGACTCCGACGACCGCCTGTGGACCTACCGGGGCAAGTACTCCGCCACGGTGGACGGCACCGGCGAGGTCCGGGGGGACGACCTGGGCAGCATGGCGGGGAAGGAATACCCCCTGACCAACAAGCTGGACTACGCCTTTTACCGCCGGGTGAACACCGAGACGGTGCTCTCCTACCAGACCGACGGGGGCGAGACGGTCATCGACCGCTACGTCACCGCCGTCCCCCTCAGCGAGATGGGGGACGCGGCGCTCTACCCCTACGCCTACGGCTGGGCGGTGGTGGAGGACAGCGGGGCGCTGAACCAGACCAGCTGGCAGGTGCGGCGGGACGACCTGCGCAAGGAGGAGGTCTGGACCACCTTCGGCACCGGGGAGCTCAGCGAGGCGGACCCGGCGGCCGCCGTGGCGGACCAGCCCATCCCGGCGGCGTTCCCCGACGGGGCCAACCCCGACCCCGCCGTGGGGGACGGCACCGGGCGGGAGGTCCGCTATCCCGCCTTTGTGGCGGGCACGCCGGAGGAGACGGCGCCCGCGGGGTACAGCTATGCCCTGTCCAGCGCAAGTGCCGCCGGGTACTTGCGCTTTGCTGATTTTTCCGACGCCGCCTCCCTCTTCCCCCAGGGGGGCCGGAACACCCTCATCGTCAAGGCGGTGTACGAGCCGGGGACGGAATTGATGGACGGCAGCTATCGCATGATCAAAGAACCTTATTACAATAAACTTCGTAGCCAGGCCGCAAATAATGGCGGAGCTTACTCCGTAGAGGTCACATTAGAGCGGGCCAGCCAGGAGCGGCCGGATGGATTGTTACGCGGCGTGCGTCGGACGCGGGAGCCGACCGTGCGCCAGGATACTACGGCGGACCAAAAATGGATCGAAAGCGAAGAGAAAGGCGTTATGCACGATCTGGATAACGCCAGCAAGTCTGTGGCACAAGGACTGAAGGAGACTACATTTACAAAAGTAGATATTGATAACGGGGATGAAATTACATTTACCCTGGCCTTGTCCGCGCGGCAAAACAAGATAGACTACTGGATCATTGATGCCTATGGATTCAACTTTGCATCCGGTGGACAGCGATCGGCGACAAACTTTGGGCGCGTGGGGAACGAAGTTGCCCTTGATAACTACAATTATTATGTGCCGGGCGACTCGGATGAAACGGATATTTATTTTGACCCGGTAGACTACGCGGACCGAGACGGTAGCCGTGGATTTGTCCTTTATGGCACGTTGAACAACATAATGGAGTTAGCCACTAAAGCCAACCGGAGTGGAGATCGAATTGATTTTTCGATTGGTGCGGCTTATGACGTGCTGGCAGATGCCAACATTCGGGATTCCTCTGGAAATCCGGTCGTGATAGTGACGGAAGCGACGGTCCAAGAGGGTATCCTGGCGGCGGCTAAGGCCTGCGAGGCGCATCGGGGAGAATCGGACTACTGGAACAGCGATAAGGACTGCGCCGAGCTCTCCTATCACCAGCTCCAGCTCTACCTGATCGACGGGAGGCTGCGGGACCGGGCGACGGCGGACGCCGAGATCGTCAACTGGTGCCACCTCCACGCCGACTGCGCCGCCACCATGTCGGGGACGCCCAGGTCCTGGGAGGAGCTACTGGCGGCGGCCAAAGGCTCGGAGCCGGAGGTCATCGAGAAGCTGACCACCGGGGAGATCGAGCGGCTGACCCATCTGCGCCAGAGCGGGACCGGCGCCCTCTTCTCCAGCAGCGCCGCCTTCCGGGCCGCCCTGGTGGCGGCGGTGGAGGCCGGGGCAAAAGACTGGAAGAGCATCCAGTACTACATCCTCAACAGCAGTCTGCCCGGACCGGATGACACCACCGCCCAGGAGAGCTATTGGTGGTACGACGGGGCGACGAGCAACGCCGCCCCCGGCTCCCTGTCCGCCCTGGTGGCGGCGGCCCGGGACGCCCTGACCCCCGCCGCCCTGCCCGACGGGACCACCTCCACCATGAACGCCAAGCTCAACGCCGCCCAGAGCGCCTTTGACGCCAACAGCGCCGCCGCCGGGGACGCCGTGGCCTCGGCCTGGAACCGGATGACGGAGAATCTGGTGAGCGCGGCGGACATCAGCCGCGTGGACCAGGGGGAGGGCTCCACCACCAAGTTTGGCAACTTCCAGGACTTCCGCGACGCCCTGCTGGCCGCCGTGGGCAAGGCGGGGAGCGCCACCCCGGACAGCGACCCGAACTACTGGTATCACCTGCAATACGTTGTGCTCCACCCGGAGGCCTCCTGGCCCGCCGACGCGCCTGGGGCGGAGACCGAGGCCGGGCGGGAGATGGCCAACTACTTCTGGCACAACGGCGGCAAGCTCTACGCGGTGAAGGACCTGGTCTCCCTGCTGGAGGTGGCCGGGCTGGTGGACGCCAACCCCTCGGCCCAGTCCGCCTGGGAGAAGTTCACCTACGCCACTGTGGAGGGCAACCCCGACCTGTGCTTTGCCAAGGACTTTGTGGGCACCCTCTATGACGCCGACTCCATGGACGAGTTCAAGGCCGCCATCGTGGCCATGGTGAAGACGCCCGGAGCCCCCACCCTCTCGGAGGAGGACGGGGCGGACCGGGCCCTGGTCGCCCTGACGTGGCGGGACATCCAGTATTACCTGATCCACGGGAAGGTGAACTCCGCCGAGGCCGCCCGGGAGGGCGCCGCGGGCTTCTACTGGTGGCAGGACGGGGGGGAGCCCACCGCCCCGAACATCACCATATGGCAGGACTTCTTCTCTGCCGCCTTTATGGAGCTCTACAACGGCAACACCAAGGCGTGGGACAACCAGGACACGAACACCGCGCTGATGCGGCAGTCCCGGCTGCGGGATTACGACGCGGACTATCCCGAGGAGCCGCCCATTTATGACTACGCTTCCCTGCCCCCCTTTACCACCGCGCAGCTCCGGGCGGCGGCCGAGGCGTATGTCCAGAAGGAGGTGGAAGGGCAGATCTCCTCCGGCGCGGACGGCCACACCATCCCCGTGCCCACCTGGTTCCAGCTCCAGCACTACCTGAAGAACAACACCTGGGACCTGTCCGGCATCCAGGAGGAGGATCTGCAGCGGCGCTACTGGTGGTACGACGGCGCCGCCACCGACCCCAACAAGCCCCAGGAGGCCCCGGATCAGCCGCTGAAGGACTGGATCGCGAAGTTCTTGTCCTCGGAGACGGCGGCGGGAAAGGTGACAGCAGATGATTTAAAGGCGGCGGATATTCTTTTCAAGAGTACAGTTACAGGCACGGAATTCAAGTCAGGGCCAACCTTGAATACCGCAAAAACCCGTCTGAAAAATCTGATCAAAAACACCGTTGCCGCAGGGCAGCAGGTGGAGGACCTGACCTGGTATCAGATCCAGGTGGCCCTGTGGCCGGCCAACGCGGGAGGCACCGGCATTGGCAACGGCTCCTATACCGAGGCGGCGGCGGCCAAGGCGGCCTATGAGAGCAAGGTAGATCCGGCCAAGGACTGGCGGCCGGATTGGGTCAAGAGCTTCTATGACGCCGCCGGGGCCTCCCTGTTCGGCGAGGCGTCGGAGGCGGAGACGGAGCTGGACCAGGCCAGGGCCGCCGTGGCCCGGATCCGGGCGGCCCTGCCCGCCCTGCGGCTCCTGGCCCCGGAGGCGGTGGAGGAGATGGAGCGCGCCCTGGCCCAGGCGGAGGAGGAGCTGGCGCGGCTGGAGGCCCAGGCAACTCCCCAAGCCGCCCCGACGGCCTCCTCCACCGCCGACTCCCCCGCCCAGGCCCAGACCTCCGACGACCACGACCAGCGCCCGGAGATCCCCCTGGGCGAGGAGGCCGCCCCCGCCCCCCCAGGCCATCCTGCTCCGCTGGTCCCCCCTGGCCGTCCTCTGGCAGCGGGCCTGAGCGACAGACCTCCGCCAGATCCGCCGCCACTGACAGGGGTGGGTGGGCTTTCAGCTTCCAGCAACGACTCTGCGATAACCTTGCAGGGCTAGGCGGTGTACATCGCTGTGCGTTGCAGGACTAGGCGCTGTTCTCTGCTGAACTT
>CANRBW010000063.1 GCA_947628975.1 uncultured Oscillospiraceae bacterium
CCAGAGGAGCAGCAGCCCCACCGGGAAGGCCAGCCACGGCCCCAGCCACCCCAGGCTCCCGCTCCGGGCCAGGGCGGCGGGCAGGGTGGCCGCCGGGGCCAGCAGGGCCACAAAGAGGGTGGTCCGGATCTGCCTGGCGCCCCATCGCTCCATCTCCCTCACCTCCCCTTCACCGTCCGGTAGCCCGCCAGCTCCGGCGCTCCGTCCGCCGCCGTCAGCACCGGCAGCTCCACCTGGCCCTCCCTGGTCAGGGTGCTGAGGGCCTCCATCAGGGTGGGGGCCCGGACCCCGGCGTTCTCCTCCATGGCCTTCAGCCGGCGGGAGAGGTCCGCGCTCCCCTCCAGCAGGGCGCCCGCCTCCCCGTCGGCCAGCCACACCGTGGCGCCGTAGCCGCTCTTGCGGTGGATCACCTCCCGCCAGAGGGTGTCGGTCAGGTCGGCGGACCGGCCCAGCACCAGCTGGGCCACATGGGTCACCTCCAGACGGGTCTCCCCCAGGTCCTTCAGCCCCTCCTGGGCCAGGGTCACGTTCTCCCCCCGGACCCGGTACACCGTCCGCTCCCCCTCGTCCTCCCCCACCGCCGTCAGCTCCACCGGCCCCGCCCCGTCCACCCCCAGGGCCTGGATCAGGGTCACGTCGGTCAGCTCCCGCCCCGCGCACCCGCTCAGGGCGGCCAGGCACAGCACCCCCGCGGCCAGCCGCCCCCTCACCGCTGGTTCCTCCTGTTCCGACTGTGGAGGCTGGCCGGCCGGAGCTTCACCCAGGGGAAGGGGGTCCGGAACAGGGCGTGGCCCTCCACCTGCTCCCCCGCCTGGGCGGCAAAGGGGGTCAGATAGGGCACCCCGAAGCAGGTCAGCCCCGCCAGGTGCCCCACCAGCATCGCCCCGGCCAGGCTAACGCCCAATAGCCCCTCCACGCCCCCGGCCAGCGTCAGCCCCAGCCGCCACAGCCGCACCCCGCCGGCGAAGTCCTGGGAGGGGATGGTATACCCCGCGATCCCGGCGGTGGCCACCACGATGAGCACCGCGGGGGAGACGATCTTGGCCTCCACCGCCGCCGAGCCCACCACCAGTCCCCCCAGGATGGACACCGTCTGCCCCAGATTCCCCGGCAGGCGCAGCCCCGCCTCCTGGATGACCTCGAAGGAGAGCAGGAGGGTCACCGCCTCGAACAGGGTGCCGAAGGGCACGTCCGCCTTGGCCGCGATGATGGACCGGGCCAGGGGCAGGGGGAGCATTTCGGGGTGGAAGAGCACCGCCGCCACATAGAGGGCGGGCAGGAACAGGGTGAGCAGCAGCGCGCCGTAGCGCAGGACGCTCAAACACCGGGCCACCAGCCAGTTGTCCGTCCGGTCCTGCTCCGCCGCCAGGAAGAGCGCCACCGTCCCGGGCAGAAGGAACCCGATGGGGATGCCGTCGGCGATGAGCCCCACCCGCCCGGCCAGGAGGTTGGCGCAGAAGCGGTCGGGCCGCTGGGTGCCCAGGAGCTGGGGGAAGGGGGTGACCAGCTGGTCGCACAGATACTGCTCCAGGTGCCCCGCGTCCAGCGCCCCGTCCACGTCCATCGCCGCCAGCCGCCGCCGGACCCGCTCCACCGTCTCCCCGTCCGCGATCCCCTCCAGGTAGAGCACCTCCACCGGCGTCCGGGTCTGACGGCCCACCACCTCCTCTTGGATCCGCAGGCTAACGCTCCGTAGCCGCCGCCGGACCAGGGAGGTGTTGGTCCGGGCGCTCTCCACGAAGGCGTCCTTGGCGGCCTTGACGGCGGGCTCGTCCCCCGGCTCGGAGACGGCCCGCTTCTCCTCGGTGGCCACGGGGCAGATCAGGGCCTTCCGGATGGCGGGAAAGAGCAGGACCACCGCCCCGTCCAGCAGGGCGAAGACCGCCTGGTCCAGGGTGGTCGCCGGCGTCACCGCGAAGTTGTAGAGCCCGCCGGTGGCCAGCCGGCGGTAGCACGCCTCCAGGTCCAGCTCCGCCAGGGCGGGGTCCTGGGCCAGGGGCCGCAGGACGTAGTCGTTGCACCGCTCGGTCCGCACCATCCCCTCCACCCCGAACAGCCGGACCTCCTTCCGGGGGTCCCCGGCCAGACAGAGGGTCCTGCTTTTGAAGTCCGCGCAGTGGCGGAAGGCCCGCTCCAGCTCCTCCGCCGTCAGGGGCCCGTCGAAGACCGGCTCCCGCCGGGGATGGGGCCGGCCGGGATCCCTCCGGCGTCCGAAAATACCCATACCCTCACCTCTGGGCCTAGTTTCCCGCCCGCGCCCCGCCTCTATGCACCCCAGCCCCTTCCTTCTCCGCGCGCGTTCCCACGCGGGATTTTGCGCACCTGCCACAGCCCCCGGCGGAGGGATACCGGCCCGTTCGCGCGGATTTGGACAGCAAAAAGGCGGCCCGAAGGGCCGCCCTTTCGCTTTTAGGATCGGAGGATAGAATGAAATGAAGGTCATCTCTTGCGAAGGATAGGATACCAAAGGGTTGTTACAAAAGTTCATAAACAGTTGTTACGATTCTATTAAATCTCCCGGCGCTGGCGAAAAAACCGTTGGAGCAGGGCTCGGCTCTCCTCCTCCAGCAGGCCGCCCCGGACGGCGGCCCTGTAGGGGAAGCCCTCGGCGAAGAGGTTGACCACCGACCCGCAGCAGCCGGTCTTCTCCTCCCTGGCCCCGTACCACACCCGGTCGATCCTGGCGTTGAGGATGGCCCCGGCGCACATGGGGCAGGGCTCCAGCGTCACATAGAGGGCGCAGCCGGTCAGCCGCCACGACCCCACCGCCCGGCACGCCTGGGCGATGGCCTCCACCTCCGCGTGGGCGGTGGCCAGGCCCCGCTCCTCCCGGCGGTTCCGGCCCCGGCCGATGACCGTCCCGTCCGGGGCGGCGATCACGCACCCCACCGGCACGTCTCCGCCGGCCAGGCACTGCTCCGCCAGGGCCAGCGCCTGGCGCATATACCCCTCCTCCATGGTCCCCTCCTTCCGGCATGGCCTGTCCCCTTGCCGCATAAGTTGTTTTGTGGTATCCTTAACGCGGGCCCGGCCCCGCCGGGCCCACCACCATCGGAAAGGACGGGATCTCCCATGCTCCAGGCCCTGCTCCAGGCTTTTCTCATCGCCCTCAGCCTCGCCATGGACGCCATGGCGGTCTCGGTCTCCGCGGGGATCGCCTGCCGGGGCTCCGCCCCGCGGCAGGGGCTGCGCCTGGGCCTCTGGTTCGGGGCGTTCCAGTTCGCCATGCCCCTGCTGGGCTTCGCCCTGGGCCAGGCCCTGGCCGCCTATATCCAGTCGGTGGCCCCCTTCGTGGCCTTCGCCTTGCTGGCCTTCATCGGCGGCCGGATGATCTGGGAGGCCCTCTCCCCCGGCCAGGAGGAGGACCTGTCCGACCTCTCCAACGCCAAGGTCTGCCTCCTGGCTGTCGCCACCAGTATCGACGCCCTGGCCGTGGGGGTGGGGGCCTCCCTGATGGCCATGCCCCTGCTCCCCTCCTGCGCCATGATCGGCGCGGTGGCCTTCCTGTTGTCCTTCCTGGGGGCGGTGGCGGGCCGAAAGCTGGGCCAGCGCTTCAACACCTGGGCCCAGGTGGCCGGCGGCGCCGTCCTCATCGCCATCGGGCTGAAGTTCCTCCTCCAGCGCCTCTACGGCGCCTGACCCGCCCCCGCGGCGGGCGCAAAACCTCCAGCGTCCCGATACGTTCCTTATGACCCGCACAAAAGCTCCAGGCCCCCGATAGGTTCCATAGAATCCACAAAGTTTTCAAATCTCTGACACGTCACTTATAACCCGCACAAAACGTCCAGGTCCCCGATGCGTTCCATAGAATCCACAAAGTCTCCGGAATCCTGATACGTTACTTATAACCCGCACAAAGCCTCCGGCACTTATTGCCGGAGGCTGTTTTGTGCGCGCGGACCCGCTCCGGCCGCTCAGGCCGCCTGGTCCGGGGCGTCGGACTCCGGGGCCGCCTGGTCCTCCGGCTCCTGGGCCTCCCGGTCCTCCGGGGCGTCGGTCTCCAGGGCCGCGTGGCTCTGGTCCTCCTGGGCCGCCTCCGGCGGGGTCAGGGTATCCTGGAAGGCCAGCAGGTTCTCGTAGTACTCCGCGGTGGTGAAGCTCTGGTAGAGCTCGCTCTCCTCCACCTGGGCCTGGCTCACCCGCTCCTGGATGGCGTCGTTGTACCCCGCGGCGGCGGCCCGCTCACGGGTCTCCTGGCAGTCGGGGTCCAGCCGCAGGATGATGTGGTAGCCGTAGGTGCTCTCCACCAGCGGGGAGATCTCCCCCGGCTCCAGCGCCCGGACCGCCTCCTCAAACTCGCTGACCATCTCCCCGGCGGTGAAGACGTAGCCGTCGGGGTAGGCGGCCAGGCCGGTGTCCTCGGAGTTGTCCCGCATCAGCTGGTCGAACTGGGACGGGTCGGCCTGGACCTGGGCCAGCAGCGCCTCCGCCTGGGCCCGCTTCGCCTCCCGCTCCTCCTGGCTCAACTCGTCGCCGGTGGTGGCGTCCCTGGTCATCAGCAGGATGTGCTTGGCCCGGAGCAGGTCGTTCTCCTGGGCGTAGTCGGCCACCTCCTGGGCGGTGAGCTCCTGGGCGAGCTTCGCCGTCCACGCCTCCTGGACCTTGCCGTACAGGGCGCTGGCCGCGTCCAGGCGCAGGGCGGTGGCGTCGTTGAGGCCCATGGCCTGGAGCTGGTAGGCGTACACCGCCTCCCCGCCCACCGACTCGATGGCCTCGGCCCGGCTGTCCACCACCATCTGAAGGTCCTCCTGGGTCAGCTCCACGCCGAACTCCTCCGCCAGGGCGGGGGTCAGCGCCATCAGCACCGAGTTGTCCCTGGCCGCCAGCTTGAGCTGCTGGTCCCAGGTCACCCCCTCGTCCGCCTCCTGGGTCAGGTCCATGGCCGCGCCGCTGAAGCTGCTGATCATGTCGTAATAGCTGGTGATGTTGCCCAGCCAGTAGAGGTACTCCTCCGCGGTGACCTCCCCGCCCTCCACGGTGAGCAGCACCGTGTCCCCGGGGATGTTCACCGTCCGCAGGGCCACGTCGGTCTCGTTTTCCGGCAGACACGTCACCATCTCCACCACCCGGTCCAGCGGGGACCGGGACCGGCCGTGGAAGTGGAGGACCAGGAACAGGGCCGCCGCCGCCACCACCAGGACCCCCAGCGCCGTGACCAGCCGGTCCACCCAGCTCGGCCGGGGCCACTTTTCCCCCTTCGCCGCGGCCGTCGCTCCGACTCCCACCGGCGCTTTCGCCGAAATCTCCGCCGCCGGAATCTCCGCCGGAGCCGTCTTCTCCGCCGCGGGGGTCTCCGTCTGGGTCTCGGCCGGGGCCGTCTCCTCCGCCGCCGGGGTCTCCGTCGCAGCCTCCGCCGAGGCCGTCTCCTCGGCCGGGGCCGTCTCCTCCGTCACAGGGGCTTCCGCCGGGGCCGCCCCCGGCTGCCAGCCGCACCGGGGACAGGCCCCGCCCTCCTCCGGCATGGGCGCCCCGCACTTTTCGCAATCCATTCCACTTTCTCCTTCCTTGTGATCTGAATGGGGACTCGTCCGCTTGATTATACAATGTTTTTTCCCCGTCCGCAATCGTTTGCCGAAAAAACCTTTCTCACCGCCCGCTGGCCCGGCGGACGGCGGACCACACGTCGTAGTTGTCGAAGTCCGGGATGGTGCCCAGCCGCCACAGGCTCAGCCCGGTGACGCCGTAGTCCAGACACAGCCGGATCTTGGCCTCCACGCTCCGGGCGTCCTCGTACCACACCCGGTAGCGGGTCCCCTCCTCGTCGTGGTAGTAGACGTAGGGGGAGGCGTACTCCTGGCTCCACCCCGGCTGGGCATCCTCCTGGGCCAGCCGCCGGGCCAGGGTCTCCGGCGCGGGGGAGTACACCCGCGTCCCCGCCAGGGCGCCCGCCTCGTCCACCTCCACCCCCGCCGCGGCGAAGGCCACCGCCAGGGCGATCTTCCCCCGGTCCTCCACCCCGGTCTCCGGGTCGGTGACCGCCCGCAGGGCGGCCTCCACCGCCCCGATGGGGGCCACCGGCGTGTCGGTGGCCAGGGTGCCCAGGGCCTCCTCCGGGGCCTGGGTCCACTGGTAGTCGTGGGCCATGAGGATGACCCTGTCGCACAGCCGCCCCAGCGCCCGGTAGTCGTACCCCTTGAACCAGGTGTCCGGCGGCACCGCCACATAGAGGGCCTGTCCCTCCCCCAGCGCCTCCCGGACCAGGGCCACCAGCGCGGCGAAGTCCTCCCGGCGGCCCCGGTCGGCCAGCCCCTCGAAGTCCAGGGTCAGCCCGCCGTAGTCCGCCGCCGCCTCCGCCAGGGCGCGGGCGGTCTCCGCCCGGACCTGGGGAGAGCAGAGGTATTCCACCAGCCCCTCCTCCCCGTAGCGCTGGGTGTTGGAGGCGTAGACGCAGAGGTTGTACGCCACCCCCGCCTCCGCCAGGGCGTCGGTGGCCAGCTGGGGGCTCTGGGGCACCACCCAGGTGTTCCCCTCCGCCCCGGTGGTGTTGACGTAGGGCGCGCCCGCCCCGTCCAGGTACATCCGCCCCCAGCCCAGGGACACCGCGTCCATCTCCAGGGCCAGGTGGATCTGGCTGTAAGAGGACCCGGCGTAGAACCCGTGGAGCCAGGTGAGCTCGCTGGGGGGCGGCGTGGGCTCCGGCTCCCCCGGCCCGGCGCACCCGGCCAGCAGCAGCGCCGCCAGGGCCAGGGCCCATCCTCGCCGCCTCACCGGTCCCCTCCGTCCCCGGCGGCCTCTCCGGCGGCCTGGGCGGTCCGGGCGTAGTCCTCCACCAGCCTCGTCCCCCAGCGCAGGGCGTCCTCCCCCTTCTTCAGCCGCAGGGACAGCCCCGGCTTCTCCCCGGCGGCCAAGACCAGCCTGCCCCGGTATTTCTCCTTGGCGCACAGCTCGTTGACCCGCCGCAGGTCCAGCTCCCCCAGGGCGAAGAGGAGGGTGGTCCCCTTCTGGGTGATCTCGGTGATGCCGTTTTGGGCGGCGGTGGCGCGCATCAGGGCCACGGCGATGAGGTTGTTCACCGGCCTGGGGGGGTCGCCGTAGCGGTCGATGAGCTCGTCGGTGATGTCGTCCGCCTCCGCCTCGCTGCGGATGGCGGCGATCCGGCGGTAGAGGTCCATGCGCTGTTCCGCCTGGGGGACGTAGCGGTCGGGGATGGCGGCGGAGACGGTGAGGTCCGCGGCGCACTCGGCGGGCTTTTTTATCGGCTCCCCCCGCTCCTCCAGCACCGCCTCCTCCAACAGCTGGAGGTACATATCGTACCCCACGCTGAGCATGAAGCCGCTCTGTTCCGGCCCCAGCAGGTTCCCCGCCCCCCGGATCTCCAGGTCCCGCATGGCGATCTTGAAGCCGGAGCCGAAGGCGGCGAACTCCCGGATGGCCTCCAGCCGCTTGGCCGCCACCTCGGAGAGGACCTTTCCCGGCCTGTAGGTCAGGTAGGCCGACGCCCGGCGGCTGGAGCGGCCCACCCGCCCCCGGATCTGGTGGAGCTGGGCCAGGCCCATGGCGTCGGCGTTTTCGATGATCAGGGTGTTCACGTTGGGGATGTCGATCCCCGTCTCGATGATGGTGGTGCACACCAGCACGTCGATCTGCCCCTGGGACATATCGGTCATGGTGAGGTTGATCTCCTCCTGGGTCATCCTGCCGTGGGCCACCGCCACCGTCACCTGGTCCCCCAGCATCTCCTGCAACCGCAGGGCGCACCGGGCGATGGTCTCGATCCGGTTGTGGAGGTAGTAGACCTGGCCCCCCCGGGCCACCTCCCGGCGGATGGCCTCGGCGATCACCCCCCAGTCGTGCTCCATCACATAGGTCTGCACCGGCTGGCGGTCCGCCGGGGGCTCCTCCAGGGTGGACATATCCCGGATGCCGCTGAGGGCCATGTTCAGCGTCCTGGGGATGGGGGTGGCGGAGAGGGTGAGCACGTCCACCTGGCGGCTAATTTCCTTTAGCTTCTCCTTGTGGGTGACGCCGAAGCGCTGCTCCTCGTCCACCACCAGCAGTCCCAGGTCCTTGAATTCCACCCCGTTTTGCAGCAGTCTGTGGGTCCCCACCAGCAGGTCGATCCGCCCCTCCTTCAGGTTTTGGAGGAGGTTCCGGACCTGGGCGGGGGTGTTGAACCGGGTCAGCATCTCCACCGTCACCGGGTAGCGGGCGAACCGGGCCTTGGCGGTGAGGAAGTGCTGTCTGGCCAGCACGGTGGTGGGCACCAGGATGGCCGCCTGCTTGCCGTCCAGGACGCACTTCATCACCGCCCGGAGGGCCACCTCCGTCTTGCCGTAGCCCACGTCCCCGCAGAGGAGCCTGTCCATGGGCCGGGGCTGTTCCATGTCCCGCTTGATCTCGCTGACGCAGCGCAGCTGGTCCTCGGTCTCGGTGTACTCGAACTGCTCTTCAAACTCCCTCTGCCACGGGGAGTCGGGGGAGAAGGCGTATCCGGGCAGCCGCTGGCGCTG
>CANRBW010000064.1 GCA_947628975.1 uncultured Oscillospiraceae bacterium
ACCCACGTCAAGCTCTCCTCCGCCCTGGGCCAGGTGGACACCATCCTCCTCAACGGCGCGGAGTGCGAGCCCTACATCACCGCCGACCACCGTCTGATGCTGGAGCGGCCTGAGGCGGTGGTCCAGGGCGGCCTGATCCTGACGCGCTGTCTGGGCCTTTCCAAGCTGGTCATCGGCGTGGAGGCCAACAAGATGGACGCGGTGGAGGCCCTCCGGGCCAAGGCCACCCCCCAGGTGGAGGTCCGGGCGCTGCGGGTGCGCTACCCCCAGGGCTCGGAAAAACAGCTCATCCAGAACATCACCGGCCGCCAGGTGCCCCCCGGCGGTCTGCCCGCCCATGTGGGCTGCGCGGTGTTCAACGTGGCCACCGCCGCCGCGGTCTACGACGCGTGCGCCGCGGGCAAGCCGGTCACCCACCGGGTGGTCACCGTCTCCGGCCGGGCGGTCATGCGGCCCTGCAACCTCCTGGTCCCCCTGGGGGTGCCCCTCCAGACCCTGGTGGACGCCGCCGGCGGCTTCAAGGGCGCGCCGGGCCGCATCCTCTCCGGCGGGCCCATGATGGGCGTGGCCCAGTACGACCTGTCCGCCCCGGTCATCAAGGGCACCAACGCCCTGCTGGCCCTTCAGGGCCGGGAGTTCACCCCCACCCCCAAGGGAGTCCTGACCTGCATCCACTGCGGCCGGTGCGTCAGCGCCTGCCCCATGAAGCTGACCCCCCTGTTCTTCAACCAGCGCTTCAGCGCGGGCCGGTTTGAGGAGCTGGAAAAGCTGCGGATCCTGGACTGCATCGAGTGCGGCTCCTGCGCCTACTCCTGCCCGGCCCACATCCCCCTGGTCCAGGCCATCCGGGCCGGCAAGGTGGAGGTCCGGCGGCTCCAGGCCCAGGCCAAGGCCCAGGCGGAGGCGGAGGCCGCCGCGGCCCAAGACAAGAAAGAGGAGGCGAGCGTAAAATGAGCGAAAAGGATACCGGCCTCCAGACCCGCCCGCTGTCGGTGGCGTCCTCCCCCCATCTGGGCACGGTGGACTCCACGCCGGGCATCATGCTGGACGTTCTGATCGCCCTGGTCCCCGCCCTGGCCTCGGCGGTGTGGTTCTTCGGCCCCAGGGCCCTGGTGCTGACCCTGGTGACCATGGCCTCCACCGTAGGGTTTGAGGCCCTCTACCGCAAGTTGATGAAGCTCCCCATGAGCGTGGGCGACCTGTCCGCGGCGGTGACGGGAATGCTGCTGGCCATGTGCCTGCCGGTCCAGACCCCCTACTGGGTCGCCGTGCTGGGCGGGGCCTTCTCCATCGTCATCGTCAAGCAGCTCTTCGGCGGTCTGGGGAAGAACTTCATGAATCCCGCCCTGGCGGGCCGGGTGTTCCTCTTCTCCTTCCCCGCCATTCTGGGGAAGTTCGTGGCCCCCGGGCGGGAGTTCTGGGCCGACGTCTTCACCGGCGTCAGCGCCGCCGACGTGGACGCCATCAGCAACGCCACCCCCATGGCCGCCCTGCACCAGGGCCAGCTGCCCAACCTGTCCATCCAGCAGCTCCTGGTGGGGGAACAGGCCGGCTCCCTGGGAGAGGTCGCCTCTCTGATGCTCATCGCCGGGGGAATCTACCTGGTCCTGCGGAAGGTCATCTCCCCCCGCATCCCCCTCTTCTACATCGGCACGGTGGCCGTCTTGACCTTCCTCTTCCCCCTGGGGGGGATCGACCGGACCACCTGGATGCTCTACAACCTCCTCTCCGGCGGGTTGCTGCTGGGCGCCATCTTCATGGCCACCGACTACGTCACCAGCCCCGTCACCCCCACCGGCCGGACGGTCTACGCCATCGGCTGCGGCGCGCTGACGGTGTTTTTGCGCTACTTCGGCTCCTACCCTGAGAGCGTATCCTTCTCCATCCTGGTGATGAACACCTTCGTGTGGATGCTGGACAAGGCGTTCCTGCCCCATCGCTTCGGCACGCCCTGGTTCAAGAAAAAGGCAAAGGAGGCGGGCAAGTGATGGAAACCGCGGAAAAGAAACGCTCCTCCGGCGCGTACTACGCGCGCATCGTCGGCACCCTGGCCGCCATCACCACTATCGTGGCCGTCCTGCTGGCCCTGGTGAACCTGATCACCGCCCCCACCATCGCCCGGCTGGCCGCGGAGAAGAAGGCCCGGGCCATGGAGGAGGTCATGCCCGGCTGCGCCTTCACCCCGGAGACCCCGCCCCAGGACGTGGACGGGATCCTGGACTTCCAGCTGGCCAAGGCCGGGGAGGAGACCAAGGGCTACTGCGTCCAGGTGGAGACCAACGGCTTCGGCGGCGCCATGCAGCTGATGGTGGGCGTGGACGCTGAGGGCCAGGTCACCGGCGTGACCATCCTCAGCCACGGCGAGACCCTGAACACCGACAAGCACGGCGAACTGCTGGCCCGTTACCCCGGCTCCTCCGGCCAGGTCCAGCTCGCCAAGGACGGCGGCGACATCGAGGCCATCTCCGGCGCCACCGTCACCTCGCGGGCGGTCACCAGAGGCGTGAACAGCGCCCTGGCCGCCGTTCAAGCCTACACGGAAGGAGGCGACCGGGCATGACGGAAAACAAAACGGCCCAGCAGGCCGTCCAGACCCCTGAGGCCCCGGAGACCCAGGCCAAAAAGCAGGGCCGCATCAAGGAGATCGTCCTGAACGGCCTGATCCTGCAAAACCCCATCCTGGTGCTGTTTTTGGGGATGTGCGCCACCATGGCGGTGTCCACCTCCCTGGTCAACGCCGTGGGGATGGGTCTGTCCACCACGGCGGTGCTGATCTGCTCCAATGTGGTCATCTCCCTGTTGCGCAAGCTCATCCCCAAGGAGGTCCGCATCGCGTGCTATGTGGTGGTCATCGCCGCCTTCGTCACCATCGTGGACCTGCTGCTCAAGGCATTCCTCCCCTCCCTGTCGGACGCCCTGGGCATCTTCATCCCCCTGATCGTGGTCAACTGCATCATCCTGGGCCGGGCGGAGGCCTTCGCCAGCAAGAACGGCCCGCTCTACGCGGCGGTGGACGGCGTCTCCATGGGCCTGGGCTTCACCCTGGCCCTGTGCGCCATGGGTCTGATCCGGGAACTGTTGGGCGGCGGCGCCATCCTGGGCCATCAGGTCCTGCCGGAGAAAGCCATCCTCCTGGCCGCCCCCTGCGGCGGCTTCCTGGTCCTGGGCTGTCTGGTGGCCCTGACCCAGTATCTCAAGGCCCGCGTGGCCAACAAGAAGAAGGGAGGCGATGAGGCGTGAGTCTGTTCAGTCTGTTCTCCCTGGCCCTCACCGCCATTCTGGCGGAGAACTTCGTGCTGGTGAAGTTTTTGGGCATCTGCCCCTTCCTGGGGGTCTCCAAGAAGACGGACACCGCCCTGGGCATGGGCATGGCGGTGGTGTTCGTCATGGGCCTGTCCTCCATCGTCACCTGGGCGGTCAACGAGTATCTGCTCCTCCCCCTGGGCCTTGCGTATATGCAGACGGTGGCCTTCATCTTGGTCATCGCCGCCCTGGTGCAGTTTGTGGAGCTGTTCCTGAAGAAGTTCATCCCCACCCTCTACACCGCCCTGGGCATCTACCTGCCCCTGATCACCACCAACTGCGCGGTGCTGGGCGCGGCGCTGTTGAACGTCCAGGCCCCCCGCGGCCCGCTGGAGTCCACCGCCTTCGGCGTCTTCTCCGGTCTGGGCTTCACCCTGGCCATCGTCCTCTTCGCCAGTGTGCGGGAGCGGCTGGAGTTCTCCAAGTTCCCCAAGGCGTTTGAGGGCTTCCCCCAGGCGCTGATCACCGCCGGGCTCATCGCCATGGCCTTTATGGGCTTCTCCGGCCTGTCCATTGGCTGACCTAGAAAGGGTGTGAAGAAACAATGGAAATTTTATTCGCCTTTGCTGTGCTGGCTGGGTTGGGCGTGGTGTTCGGCGTGGTGCTGGCGGTGGCCGGCAAGGTCTTCGCCGTGGAGGAGGACCCCCGCCTGGAGCCGCTGACCGAGGCCCTGCCCGGCGCCAACTGCGGCGGGTGCGGCTTCTCCGGCTGCGCCGCCTACGCCGCCGCCGTCCTCCAGGGCAAGGCCGAGGCGGGCCGCTGCCCCGTGGGCGGGGCGGAGGTGGCCAAGGCCATGGGGGACATCCTGGGCGTGGTGGTGGAGGAGCAGGAGCGCTGCGTCGCCCTGGTGAAGTGCTCCGGCTACCAGGGCCACGCCCAGAAGAAGTACGACTACGACGGCCTGTCCGACTGCCTGGCCGCCTCCCGTCTGCCCGGCGGCGGCCCCAACGAGTGCCCCAGCGGCTGTCTGGGCTTCGGCACCTGCGTCAGGGCCTGCCCCTTCGGCGCCATCCAGGTGCGGGACGGGGTGGCCACGGTCAACCACGAGCTGTGCGTGGGCTGTATGAAGTGCGCCGAGGCCTGCCCCAGGGACCTGATCGTCAAGGTCCCCTACTCCGCCGACATCACCGTGGCCTGCAACTCCCAGGCCCGCGGGGCCACCCTGCGGAAGTACTGCGACATCGGGTGCCTGGGCTGTAAGATCTGCGAGAAGACCTGCGAGCACGACGCCATCCATGTGGTGGACAACCTGGCCCGCATCGACTACACCAAGTGCGTCTCCTGCGGCCTCTGCGCCGCCAAGTGCCCCCGGCACCTCATCCGGGACGCCCGGCTCAACAAAGAGCACGACGAGCCCGTCCCCGTCTCGGACAGCAAATGGTCCGACGCGTGACCCCGGCGTGAAAAAACCTCCCAGGTCCCTGGACCTGGGAGGTTTTTTCTGGGCAGGACGGCGGTTTCAGTACTGGTTCAGGGGGGCGGAGCCGTCGTCCCGGCCCTTCTCGATGGCCCGGATCTCCATGTCGTAGCCGTTCTTTTCGTCTACCTGGATGTGTACCCTGTCCCCCACCCGCTTCCCCAGCAGGGCCCGGCCCACCGGGGACTCCTTGCTGATCCGCCCGTGGAGCGCGTCCTGCCGGACGGTGGTGACCACCTGGTAGGTCTCCTGGCAGTCCTCGTCGGGGAGGTAGACGGTGATCCGGTCGTAGAGCCCCGCGGCGTCGGCGGGGCCCTGGTCGTCGATGAGGTGGGCGGTGCGGATCATATTCTCCAGATAGCGGATCCGGCCCTTGTTGCGGTTGAGCTCCTGCTTGGCCGCCTTGTACTCGAAGTTCTCGCTGAGGTCGCCGAAGGCCCTGGCCGCCTTCACCGCCTCCAGCTGCTCCGGCATGAGGGTCAGCCGCCGGTAGTCCAGCTCCTGGCGCATCAGCTCCAGGTCCTTCCGGGTCAGTTCGTTGTGCATCGGCCTCTCTCCTCCTTTACCGGGCCAGGGCCGCCAGGGCCGCGCCGGTGAGATTGGGGTTGGTCCCCTGGACGAACCTGCTGTACAGCCCCAGCTTCCCCGCCGTCAGCTCCTCCATGTCCGCGCGCAGATACCGGTGGAGGAGGGGACAGCGGTAGAAGGTGGTCCCCTCGGCGGCGATGTTCACCGGCCGCCCGGGGTCGGCGGCCTGGCCGGTGTAGTCCAGCACGGCGGCCAGAGTGGCGGCGGTGAGCCGGGCCGCCCGGCGGAAAAAGGCGTCCAGCAGGGCCAGCGCCTCCTCCCGGTCCCGCCCCTCCAGGAAGGACAGCGGGCCGTCCGGGTCCGGCGCGGTCAAAAACGCGCTGACCTCCCTGGCGGTGAGCCGGTCCAGCCGGGCCAGGGCCTCCGCGCTCCGGGGGGAGAAGACCCCCTCCTCCGCCCCGGAGCGCAGATAGGCCAGCACCATGGGCCCCTGGTACGCCCCGGAGATCAGCTTTTCCAGCACCTGGCCGCCGGGGTCGGCGGTGGCGGCGTCCAGCCGCAGGTCCACTGGGGTCCGCTCCAGCTTGTCAAAGCCCCCCGACTCCAGGTTGACCACCGTGCTCCCCGCTCTGCCCGCCAGGGCGGGGAGCTTGGTGATGGCGGCGTTGGGGAAGGAGGCGCAGATGTTGGTCCCGGTCCCCAGGATGAAGCCCATATAGGCCCCCTCCCCGCCCACGCCCTGGGCCATGGCCCCCAGCTGGGCGGCCACGGTGTCGTTGATCACCGCCAGCCGGTGGCGGCTGGGGAGCCCCCGGCGGGCCAGGGCGGCCCGGAGGCCCTCCCCCAGCACGCTGCCCTGGGCGCCGGTGATCTCCACCTCCTTGTCGAAGTGGAGGATCCGCCCGTCCAGGTCCGGCAGGATCTCGCAGGGGAAGGAGAAGCAGAAGCCGATGCGGTCGGACCGGTCCGCGATGGGGGCCACCAGGGCGGCCAGGCCGTCGTAGAACGCCTCTACCGTGAGGGTCCCCTGGGTGCCCAGCATGGGGACGGTCCGGAAGTAGGTCTCCCTGGGCCCCTGGCCGGGGACGAACTCCATCAGGGCCACCCGCAGGTTGGTCCCCCCCGCGTCCAGCACGATCACCGGCCCGCCCTCCCTGGGCAGCGCCTCCGCCGACAGGTAGGTGGGGATCATCCGCAGGGAGCTGCGCTCCCCCGCCAGCCCCGCGGCCATCTCCGTTCGGAAACTTCCGACCCAGCGGCCAAAGGCCTCCTCAGTGGCCGTCAGGCCGCTGGCGCGGATAAATTCTACCGCTGTCATCGCGCCGACCTCCCTTCCCCGCGCCCAGCGCGGCAGGTATCGTTTTAGGTGGATATATTGTACCACATCCGCGCCGCCGGGGGAAGCCCAAATCGCCGTCATATTCTCCGCCGCCGGGGTCATAGACTAGGGGGACAACCACCAAGGAGGCGGAGCCCATGACCCAGCGCAGACCCCCCAGACGAAAGCACGGATCCCTCACCCCCAGGGAGCGGACGCGGCTGGTCCAGCTCTGCCTCTGCCTGGGGGTCTTCGGCGCGGTGTTCTTTGGCCGCGGGTTTTTGCCCGGCGGCGTGGCCGCCCTGCGGGAGATGGTGGTCTCCGACACCGATTTCGAGTCGGTCTTCGCCCAGCTGGGCCGGACCCTGGAGGCGGACGGCGACGTGGCCGAGGCCCTGGGCCTGTTCTGGACCGGGGACCTCCCCTCCCCCGACCCCACCGCCGCCCCGACGCCCTCGCCGGCTCCCACGCCCTCCCCCGCGCCCACGCCGGAGCCCACCCCGGAGCCCACGCCGGAGCCTACGCCGGAACCTACCCCGGAGCCCGCGCCGGAGCCCACCTCCTACCCCTATGACGGCCCCGACGCCCCGGCCAACGCCACCATGGCCTACGACCCGCTGGGCCTGGCCGCCACCGCGCCCCCTCTGGCCGACGGCGGCCGGCGGACCGACGGCTACGGCTGGCGCACCCACCCCATCACCGGGGAGTCCAACTTCCACCACGGCCTGGACCTGGGCGCGCCGGAGGGCGCCCAGATCCTGGCCTTCGCCGACGGGGTGGTGGACTTTGTGGGGGAGGGGGAGAGCTACGGCAAGTACGTCCAGCTGCGCCACTCCGACCATGTGACCACCCTCTACGCCCACTGCAGCGAGCTGCTCCTGCCCAAGGGGACCCCGGTGAAGATGGGGGACCCCATCGCCCTGGTGGGCTCCACCGGGATGGCCACCGGCCCCCACCTCCACTTCGAGGTCAAGGTGGACGGGGTCTGGCACGACCCGGTCTACTACCTCCCCGACAGCTGATGCGCCTGCGCGTAGCCCCCAGCTTCTGGCTGCTCCCCGCCCTGGTGTGGGCGGTGGCGCCCTCTCTGCTCCTGCCCGCCCTGCTGGCCGCCCTGTGCCACGAGCTGGGCCACTGCGCCGCCCTGCGGCTGGCGGGGAGCGGCGTGGCCCAGCTGCGCCTGAGCGCCCTGGGGGCGGAGCTGACCCCCCGGCGGGCCCTGTCCTACGCCGCCGAGCTCCCCGTCTCCCTGGCCGGACCGGCGGTCAGCCTTCTGTGCGCCGTCCTGGCGGCCCGGTGGGGGTTCTTCCTCTTTGCCGGGCTGTCCCTGGCCCTGGGGGTGTTCAATCTCCTGCCCATCCACCCCCTGGACGGGGGCCGGGCCCTCCGGGGCCTGTGCGCCATGCTCCTGCCCACCCTCTGGGCCAGGCGGGTCCCCCGGTGGCTGGCGGTGGCGGCCTCCGGCGCGCTGTTGGGCTTCGCCCTGCGGGTCTTTTCGCGGCTGGGGGGACTGTCTCTGTTGGCGCTGGCCCTCTGGCTGTGCGCCCGGAGCGTCCGGTCCCTGCTGGAGGAGTGAAAAACACACTTGACATTTTCTTCCTCAACCCGCAAAATAGAGGAGGAAGCGACAATACGGAAGGAGGGTCTGGAGCTATGTTATTGCTGGAAGCGCGCCAGCAGGTGGCGCACTACGGCCGGGAGATGCTGCGGCGCGGCCTGACTACCGGGACCTTTGGCAATCTGAGCGTCTACGTCCCTGAGGCCAAGGTCATCGTCATCTCCCCCTCCGGGGTGGATTACACCCAGATCGGCCCTCAGGACGTCAGCGTGGTCACCATGGACGGCGTGGTGCTGGACGGCGCCCGCA
>CANRBW010000065.1 GCA_947628975.1 uncultured Oscillospiraceae bacterium
CTTCCTGCTCCTGGTGATGGCCTACTTCATGCAGCGGCGCACCGCCGAGTCGGTCCAGGGGCTGAACCAGTCGGTGAACACCCTCCAGTCCTTCGACCAGCTGGTGGAGGAGAACCGGGACCTCCGGGCCCAGGTGGAACAGCTCCAGGGGGAGCTGGCCGACGCCCAGGCCCGGCAGCAGACCCTGGAGCGGCAGCTCCAGGAGGTCCGGGACCAGCTGGCCCTGAGCCAGGCCGAGCCCACCCCCTCCCCCGCGCCCTGACGGGGGAGCCGCGCGGAAACTTTCAGAAAAGAGGAGAATGGTATGTTAGACATTCGCTTTGTCCGGGAAAACCCCGAGGCGGTCAAGGAGAACATCAAGAAGAAGTTCCAGGACGAGAAACTGCCCCTGGTGGACCAGGTCATCGCCCTGGACGCGGAGAACCGGGCCGCCATGAGCGAGGCCAACGACCTCCGGGCCGCCCGGAACCAGCTGTCCAAGCAGGTGGGGATGCTCATGGGCCAGGCCAAAAAGGACCCCGCCAAGCTGGCGGAGGCGGAGGCGGCCAAGGCCCAGGTGAAGGCCAACGCCGACCGGCTGGCCGCCCTGGAGGCCAAGGAGGCGGAACTGGCCGAGCAGATCCGCAAGATCATGCTGGTCATCCCCCAGATCATCGACCCCAGCGTCCCCATCGGCCCGGACGACTCCGCCAACGTGGAGGTCCAGCGCTTTGGCGAGCCGGTGGTGCCCGACTTTGACATCCCCTACCACACCGAGATCATGGAGTCCTTCGACGGGGTGGATATGGATGCGGCGGGCCGGGTCTCCGGCAACGGGTTTTACTACCTGCTGGGGGACATCGCCCGCCTCCACGAGGCGGTGCTGGCCTACGGCCGGGACTTTATGATCGGCAAGGGCTTCACCTACTGCATCCCCCCCTTCATGATCCACGGCAACGTGGTGGAGGGGGTGATGAGCCAGACCGATATGGACGGGATGATGTATAAGATCGAGGGGGAGGACCTCTACCTCATCGGCACCAGCGAGCACTCCATGATCGGCCGGTTCATCGACCAGATCCTCCCCGAGGCCAAACTGCCCCAGACCCTCACCTCCTACTCGCCCTGCTTCCGCAAGGAGAAGGGGGCCCACGGCATCGAGGAGCGGGGGGTCTACCGCATCCACCAGTTCGAGAAGCAGGAGATGATCGTGGTCTGCAAGCCGGAGGAGTCCATGGACTGGTACGAGAAGATGTGGCGCTACTCGGTGGAGCTGTTCCGCAATTTCGACATCCCGGTGCGGCAGCTGGAGTGCTGCTCCGGCGACCTGGCCGACCTGAAGGTGAAGTCCTGCGACATCGAGGCCTGGTCTCCCCGGCAGAAGAAGTACTTCGAGGTCTGCTCCTGCTCCAACCTGGGGGACGCCCAGGCCCGGCGGCTGAAGATCCGCTATAAGGACGCGGAGGGCCGGGTGGCCCTGGCCCACACCCTGAACAACACCTGCGTGGCGCCCCCCCGGATGCTCATCGCCCTGCTGGAGAACAACCTTCAGGCGGACGGCAGCGTGAAGATCCCCCAGGTGCTGTGGCCCTATATGGGCGGCACCCAGGTGCTGACGCCGAAAAAGTGATCCCCCGCCCCGGACCGCCGGGGTGAAAATTCCACACAGGAGGTCGGAGAAAATGGCAAAAGGCAAGGGATTTTTTGGCGAGTTCAAGGAGTTCATCGCCAGGGGCAACGTGATGGATATGGCGGTGGGCGTCATCATCGGCGGCGCCTTCGGCAAGATCAGCACCTCTTTGGTGAACGACATCATCATGCCCCTGATCTCCATGCTCACCGGCGGCATCGACTTCACCGCCTGGAAGTGGGTGCTCCGGGCCGCCGTTCTGGACGCGGCGGGCGAGGTGACCTCCCCGGAGGTGGCGGTGAACTTCGGCGTCTTCCTGGCCACCATTCTGGACTTTATCATCATCGCCTTCGCCGTGTTCTGCCTGATCAAGGCCATCAACGCCATGCACCGCAAGAAGCCGGAACCACCCGCCCAGCCGGAGCCCGACCCGGAGCCCTCCAACGAGGAGAAGCTGCTGGCGGAGATCCGGGACCTGCTGAAGAAGTGAGCGCCCCGGAGAAGGGCTCCGGGATGGAGGAGAGGGACGGCGTGGACCTGGACCAGCGGGACGAGCTGGGCCGCCGGGTCTATGACGAGACGGGGGAGAAGATCCACTGGGCCTCCCGGCGGGACCGGGTGGTAGCCCTGGTCCTGGCCCTCATCGTCATCGGCATCACCATCGCCGTGGCCTACTCCATCTCGGTGGGCGACTTTTTCCGCCATTGAGGGCCGCCATCGCCGCGGGGCTGGCCCAGTGGGGGCTGGACCCGGCGCGGGCGGAGGCCCTGGCCCGCTACGGCGAGCTGCTCCTGGCCCGCAACCGGGAGGTCAACCTCACCGCCATCACCCAGCCCGGGGAGGTGGCCACCCTCCATATGCTGGACTGCGCCGCCCTGTGCGTCGGCTTCGGCCAGGCGGGGCCGCGGGTGGTGGACGTGGGCACCGGGGCGGGCTTTCCCGGCCTGGTGCTGGCCATCCTGCGGCCGGACTGGTCGGTCACCCTGCTGGACCCCCTGGAAAAGCGGCTGGACTTCCTGGCCCAGGTGGCGGGGGAGCTGGGGCTGACCAACGTGACCCTCCTCCACAGCCGGGGGGAGGACGCGGGCCGGGACCCCGCCCTCCGGGAGAGCTTTGACTGCGTCTGCGCCAGGGCGGTGGCGGAGCTGACGGTGCTCAGCGAGCTGTGCCTGCCCCTGGCCCGGCCCGGCGGGGTCTTTCTGGCCATGAAGGCCACCGGCTCCCAGGCGGAGATGGACGCCGCCCTGCCCCTCATCGGCCAGCTGGGCGGGCGGGTCCTGCCCCCCTGGGACTACGCCATCCCCGGCGCCGACGTGACCCACCGGGTCTGGCCCATCCGCAAGGAGGGCCCTACCCCGCCCCGGTTCCCCCGGCGGTGGGCCCGCATCAAGAAAAAATTGGAAAATTTCTCCTGAAAGTCGCACGGTTTGCGTTGACTAGCCCAAACCCTCTGTGCTAGAATATCATTGGGAAATCATTTGGAGGGCCCGCGGGAGGTGCGCCTATGTCCAGCTGCATTGTAGTGACCTCCGGCAAGGGGGGGACGGGGAAGACCTCCTTTACCGGCGGCGTGGGCTCCTGCCTGGCGGCGCTGGGCCGGCGGGTGCTCTGTGTGGATATGGACGTGGGCCTGCGGAACCTGGACCTCAACCTGGGCCTCACCGACCGGGCGGTGATGGACTTCACCGACGTGCTCTCCGGCCGGTGCAGCCTGGACCTGGCCGCCACGGAGCACCCGGACATCGCCGGGCTGTTCCTCCTCACCGCCCCCATGGCGCCCGACGCCTCGGTGTGCGAGCCGGCCATGGCCGAGCTGGTCCGCCAGGCCAAGGAGCGCTTCGACTTCATCCTGATGGACTGCCCCGCCGGTCTGGGGGAGGGCTTCCGGCTGTGCGCCGCCGTGGCCGACCGGGGGGTGGTGGTCTCCAACACCGACCCCTCCGCCCTGCGGGACGCCCAGCGGACGGTGGTGGCCCTCACCCCCCAGATGGAGGTTCTGCACCTGGTGATGAACCGGGTCCAGCCCAAGCTCATCCGCAAGCTCCACACCAACCTCGACCAGGCCATGAACACCGCCGGGCTGCCCCTTCTGGGGGTGATCCCGGAGGACCCCAAGGTCACCCTGGCCGCCGCCCAGGGCAAGCCCCTGATCCTCACCACCGGGAAGGGCGCGGCGGTGGCCTGTCTGAACATCGCCAAGCGCCTGATGGGCCAGCAGGTCCCGCTGATGATGAGCTGACGCCCCGTCCCTCCGCCTACGCCGCCCGTGTCCCTTCCATCGACCTGACCGCCGCCCGCGGCGCATCCCGCCGGAAGCCGCGGCCAGGTCTCGCGCAGACGCAAAAAGGAGTGGTAAGAAATGAATATCGCCCTGATGAGCCACGACAGAAAGAAAGAGCTGATGGTCCAGTTCTGCACCGCGTACAGCTTCGTCCTGGCCAAACACAACATCTGCGCCACCAGCGCCACGGGGAAGGTGGTGTCCGACGCCACCGGTCTGCCCGTCCAGCAGTTCCTGCCCGGCGGAGGAGGCGGCGCCCAGCAGATCGGGGCGCGCATCCCCTATAACGAGATCGATATGCTCCTGGTCTTCGCCGACCCCCAGGTCTCCCCTACCGACACGGATATGCACTATATGCTCAGCCTGTGCGACCAGTACAACGTCCCCTGCGCCACCAACGTGGCCACGGCGGAAATGCTGATCCTGGGGCTGGACCGTGGGGATTTGGACTGGCGGCAGGCCCTCAACCCCAAGGGAGGGCCGCTGATCATCTGACCCGCCTCCACAGGGCCGGGCGGGCGTCCGCTGGACGCCCGCCTGTTTGCGTAAAAAACACCCGCCAAGTTTGCTGGTTGGTGGTTTGGCTTCGACAAAAAACACCGCAAGTCAGCGGGGCGGTGGTTTGACCGCAAGGCGCGCCAAGTTTGCTGGTTGGTATTTCGACCTCGACAAAAAGACGAAAGGAAGATCCCTATGTCCATCCAAAAGCCCCGGACCCTGTCCGGCTTCCTGGAGCTGCTGCCGGAAAAGCAGGCCCTGTTCGACGCCATGGTGGAGCGGCTGCGGAGCGTCTACGCCCGGTACGGCTTCTCCAGTCTGGACACCCCCCTGCTGGAGGCCAGCGAGGTCCTGCTGGCCAAGGGGGGCGGCGAGACGGAGAAGCAGATCTACCGCTTCACCAAGGGGGACACCGACCTGGCCCTGCGCTTCGATCTGACGGTGCCCCTGGCCAAGTATGTGGCCCTGCACCAAAACGAGCTGGTCTTCCCCTTCCGCCGGTGCCAGATCGGCAAGGTCTATCGGGGGGAGCGGGCCCAGCGGGGCCGGTTCCGGGAGTTTTACCAGGCGGACATCGACGTCATCGGCGACGGGAAGCTGGACATCCTCAACGACGCGGAGATGCCCGCGATCATCTACCACGCCTTCACCGAGCTGGGGCTGGACCGCTTCGTCATCCGGGTGAACAACCGCAAGCTCCTCAACGGCTTCTACGCCATGATCGGCCAGGAGGAGAAGGCCGGGGCCATCATGCGCCTGGCGGACAAGGCGGAGAAGATCGGCCTGGAGACGGTGGGTCTGGCCCTCCGGGAGGACCTGGGCCTGGCCCCGGCCGCCGCGGAGGAGATCCTGTCCTTCATGTCCATCCGGGGGGAGAACGGCCAGGTGCTGGCCCGCCTGGGGGAGTACCGGGGCAGGGACGAGACCTTCGACCAGGGTCTGGAGGAGCTGGAGGCGGTGTGCCGCCACCTGGCCGCCTTCGGCGTGCCGGAGAGCCACTTCCAGGTGGACCTGTCCATCGCCAGAGGGCTGGACTACTACACCGGCACCGTCTACGAGACCCGGCTGCTGGACTACCCGGAGATCGGCTCCCCCTGTTCCGGGGGAAGATATGATAACTTGGCGGAATATTATACGGAAAAACAACTCCCCGGAGTGGGCATTTCCATCGGGCTGACCCGGCTGTTCTACGTTTTGCAGGAGCAGGGGATGCTGAACCCGGCGTATCTGGCCGCCCCGGCGGAGGTGCTGGTCCTGCCCATGACCCAGGACCTGGCCCCGGCGGTGGCCCTGGCCACCGGTCTGCGGCAGGCGGGGGTGCGGACCCAGCTCTACTTCGAGGGGAAGAAGTTCAAGCAGAAGATGGCCTACGCCGACCGGCTCCACGTCCCCTTCGCCGCCATCCTGGGGGAGGACGAGATCGCCCAGGGGAAGGTGGCGCTGAAGAACATGGAGACCGGGGAGCAGGTGCTGGTCACCCCCGACCAGGCCGCCGCCGCGGTGGAGGCCGCCCTGGCCCCCCGCCGGGGAGCGCGGCCCATCCGGGAGCGGTGAGGGGGGCCGGGGGATGAGACGTCTGCTGGCTCTGGCCCTGGCGCTGGCCCTGCTGGCCCTGTCGGTCTCCCCCGCCCTGGCGGTGGAGGGGGAACTGCTCTTCCCCGCCGTCAACGCCTACGCGGGCTTCGCGGACGTGGCGGAGGGGGACTGGTTCGCCCCGGCGGTGGCCCTGTGCGCCGAGACGGGGCTGATGAACGGCACCGGGGACGGGGCCTTCTCCCCCTACGGCACCATCACCGTGGGGGAGACCGCGGCCCTGGCCGCCCGGATCCGGGAACGGCTCACCGGGGCGGCCATCCCCCGCGCCACCCCCCTCCTCGGGGAGACCCGGGCCTGGTATCAGGACTATCTGGACTACCTCTCCGCGGCCGTGGCGCCGACGGGGAGCGCCTACTTCGACCTCATCCCCTGGGACGCGCCGGAGGCCCCCGCCACCCGCCAGCAGTTCCTGGCCCTGCTCATGCTGGCCCTGGCCGAGGAGGGGAGCTTCTACCCCAGCCGGGGCTTCCCCGCCATCAACGCCATCGACGCCCTCCCCGACGTGGAGGGGGACGGGGTGGTGCTCTTTTTCTACAACGCGGGGATCCTGACGGGGGTGGACGCCTCCGGCACCTTCGCCGGGGAGCGGACCCTCCAGCGCGCTGAGGCGGCGGCCATGGCCGCCCGGATCGCGGACCCCGGCCTGCGCCAGCGCTTCACCCCCCAGCCCGCCCCGACGGCGGGGCCCAGCTTCCAGGAGGAGCTGGACGGCACCACCGCCCTGCTCATCAACGGCCAGGCGGTGACCATGAAGGAGTTCGTCACCGCCATGGACTGGCTCATCCTGGAGCAGGACCGGACCCTCTACCGCGCCACCGGCCAGCGGCTGGCGTGGGACGGGGACTACGGCGTGGGGGAGCTGGGGGCCTACTTCCTGGCCAGGACCCAGGACAGCCTGGTCCGCTCCACCCTGCTGGAACAGCAGGCCAGGGCCCTGGGCTGTGAGACCGACCAGCTGGCCCAGCGGCTCACCCCTTCCCCCTCCCCGGAGGTGCTGGACGCCTACGCCCAGGGGATGGGCTATCTGGCCGCCCAACACATCCTCATCCAGACCGCCGACCCCGCCACCGGCGCGGTCACCCGCTCCGAGGCGGAGGCCCTGGCCCTGGCGGAGGAGCTGGTGGCCGCCCTGGACGCCGACCCCTCCCCCCAGCGGTTCCGGGAGCTGATGGACCGCTATAACGACGACCCCGGCATGGCCGCCTACCCGGAGGGGTATCTGTTCCTCCCCGGCGAGATGGTGGCGGAATTCGAGCAGGGGGTCCGGGACCTGGCGGTGGGGGCCCACAGCCCCCAGCCGGTGAAGAGCGCCTACGGCTATCATGTGATCCTGCGGCTGGACCCGGCGGCGCTGGGGGAGCTGCGGGAGCTCTATCAGCAGGCGGTGCTGGACACCCTGGTCCAGACCTGGACGGGGGAGGCCACGGTGACCGCCAACACCGTTATGCTGGACCGGCTGGACGTCCGGGGCTGTTACGAGAGCTTCTGGAACCAGCTGGCGGCCCAGGGCGGCTGACCCCGCCCGGCAGACAGACAGATCAAAACGAAGGAGTCGATACCACCATGGACAACACAAAGACCGCCTTTCGCACCCACACCTGCGGCCAGCTGCGCCTGAGCGACGCGGGCCGGGAGGTCACCCTGGCCGGGTTCCTGGAAAACCTCCGGGAGGTGGGGGCAAGCCTGGGCTTCGCCGTCCTGCGGGACTTCTACGGCGTGACCCAGGTGGTCATCGAGACCGAGGAGATGATGGCCCAGTTCAAGGCCATGAACAAGGAGAGCACCGTCCAGGTCACCGGGACTGTCCGGGAGCGGGACAGCAAAAACCCCAAACTGCCCACCGGCGAGGTGGAGGTGCTGCCCCGGACGGTGACCGTCCTGGGCCGGTGCCGCCACAACGAGCTGCCCTTCCAGGTGGCCCGCTCCCGGGAGGCGGACGAGGGGGCCCGGCTGAAGTACCGCTATCTGGACCTGCGCAACCCGGAGGTGCGGGACAACATCATCCTCCGCTCCCAGGTGGTGTCCGCCCTGCGCGCGGCCATGCAGGAGCAGGGCTTTTTGGAAATCACCACCCCCATCCTCACCGTCTCCTCCCCGGAGGGGGCGCGGGACTACCTGGTCCCCAGCCGGAAGCACCCGGGCAAGTTCTACGCCCTGCCCCAGGCCCCCCAGCAGTTCAAGCAGCTGCTGATGGCCAGCGGCTTCGACAAATACTTCCAGATCGCGCCCTGCTTCCGGGACGAGGACGCCCGGGGAGACCGCTCTC
>CANRBW010000066.1 GCA_947628975.1 uncultured Oscillospiraceae bacterium
AGCATCGACGGGGGCAGCGTGTCGGTCTGCCTGCAACGGGAGCTGCTCACCCTCTCCGGCCGGACGGTGGAGCGGCAGGAGTGGGTGCTGCCCTACGACCGGGAGCGCCACAGCGCCGAGGAGTTCCTCTGCCTGGTGGGGACGCTGCTCCTGCTGGACCAGAGCCTGGCCTGAGGGGTCAGCGGGGCTCCTTCTTCTGCAAGCGCACGTCCTGGCCGAAGAAGGGCAGCTCCTGGAACTCCCCCTCCAGGCGGGAGGCCACCTGGGGCACATACCGCTCCCGGACCGCGTCCATATCCAGGTTGGAGGAGATCACCATCCGCCGGCCCGCCAGGAGCCGCTGGTTCAGCAGTTGGTAGAGGGCGGACTGGACGAAGGGGGTGGTCATCTCGCTGCCCAGGTCGTCCAGCACCAGCAGGTCACAGCGCTCGAAGCGGCGCACGTCCTCCTGGGCCGCGCCGGTGGGGTCCCGGTTGAACTTCAGCGCCTCGTACTGGCCCAGCAGGGCCCCGGCGGTGGCGTACACCGTCCAGAAGCCCCGTTGGGCCACCGTCCGGGCGATACAGCCCGACAGCAGGGTCTTGCCCAGGCCGGTCCCGCCGTAGAGGTAGAGGTTGCGGGCGCTGTGGCGGGGGAAGAGGTCGGCGTAGTCCCGGCAGAGGGCCAGCACCGTCTCCATCAGGGACCGGGGGGACTCCCCCAGGCGGGGGTCGAAGCCGGGGTCGTACCAGGTCAGGGAGAAGGCGTCAAAGGAGAAGCGCTGGGAATCCAGCTGGAGGTCCAGCTCGGCCAGGTTCTCCTGGACGCACAGCTGGGTGACGCACTGGCACGGCGCGCCGTCGTGCCAGCCGGTGTCGCCGCAGAGGGGGCAGAGGGGGGCGTCCTCCAGCCGGGCCGGGTCGATGCCCGCGCCCCGCAGCAGCTCCAGCCGCTGGGCCTGGAGGGCCAGGTTTTCCCGGCGGGCCCGCTCCACCGCCTGGGTGGGGTCGCCCCCGGTCTGGAGGGCGGCGGAGACGGCCCGGCCCACGCTCTGGCGGATGGCGCTGTCCAGCCGCGCCAGCTCCGGGAGCTGACGGCGGCACTGGGCCTCGAAGGAGGCCAACTGGGCCCGGCGCTGTCCGCGCTGGGCCTCCAGACGGCGGTGGGCCTGTCGGATGTGCTTGGGGTCGTAGGACACGGTGGGTCCTCCTTCCGGTGATTATTTCCGCTCCTTGTCCGCCGCCCGGCGCAGGGCGGCGATGTTCCGGGCCGTGCGGCGGTCCCGCTCGGCGCCGGTCGTCCGGGCGGGAGATCCGCCGGCGGCGCGGCGGGGAGGCGGAGCGTCCCCCCGCTGGATCTCGTCGGGGGAGTGGAGGCCCTTGGCGTGCCAGTTTTTCAGGATGGAGTTCATATAGGGCCAGGACATGGCCTGTTTTTTCATCAGGGTCTTCTGGTAGGCCAGGACGATGGCCTCGTCGGGGAAGCCCATGTCCACCCAGGCGGCCAGGTACTCCCTCTCCCGGTCCAGCGGGGCCCGGTCCCGGATGCCCAGCTGGGGCAGGAGGGCCCGCTCCCGCTGGGCCAGGCCCTTTTGGGAGCGGAGGAAGTCCTCGGCGGCGGGGAGGGTGTCCACCCCCCGGTCCCGCCACCGGTACGCCTCCTTCTTCACCACCGACATCCGGGGGCGGCGGCCCTGGCCGTACTTGCGCTCGGTCTCCTCCACGCACCAGGAGGTGAGCAGTAAGATGACCTCCGGGGGCAGGGCCAGGTAGTCGTAGACGGTGTAGAGAGTCTTCAGGTCGGCGGGGGAGAGCAGAGCGCCCAGCTCCCGCTCCACCTGGCGCTGGAGGGCGGCAAAGTCCTTGTCCCGCTCCAGGGCGGAGAGCACGTCCCCCGTCCCGTACTCCGGCGGGGCGTCGTCCCGCAGTTGACCGGGACCGGCGGGGGCGGGGCCCACCAGCCCCGCGGACTGGAGGGCGGCGTAGGCCCCGTCCAGCCGCCCCTGGGCCCAGCCCAGGACCTGCCTGGCCTGGGCCAGCTCCCCCCCGTGGCGCAGGAGGGCGAGGTACAGCAGCCCGGCGTCCCCGTTGCCGGCCGAAAGCAGCCTGTCGGCGTTCTCCGCCGACAGGGAGACCACCCCTCCGGGCAGGGCCACCGCCGCCATAGCCACCCCTCCTTTCCCCGTGTTTTTCCAAGTACCTTCATTATACATGATTTTTCGCCGGAGGTAAACCACCAAATTTCCGCCCGCCCCCCGGCAAAACCCCACGCCCGCCCCGCGGGGCAGTCAAAGCGATGGCAAGAGGAGAAGGGGGGAGATGAGCTAGAAAAAAGGGCGGAGGAGTTTGGGCAGCCGTTTGGCCGGGAAAAAGCGCATGCGGGCCGGGGGCCCGCGTGCGCTCTGGGGCGGCGGTCGGTCTACACCCCCACGCTGTGGTTTTCCTCGCAGATCTGTCGCAGCGCGCCGCCGGCCAGGAGGTAGCCCTCGCCGTAGAGGGTGGCCGCGCCGCCCTCGGCCAGCACATAGCTGCCGTCGGGGATGGCCAGGAACCGGTGGCCCACGCTGTCGGGATAGGTGACGTCCTCGTAGAGGCGGCGGCCGTCCAGCCTACTGTCCCGCGTCAGCTGGTAGTGGGGCAGGAGGTTGAGCCCGGTCAGCCCCAGGCCGGGGAGCCAGCGGACGTACCGGGGGTCGGACGCCTCCCCGGGCAGTTCCGGCTGGGCGTAGACCCGCTCGGCGGCGTTCATGCTCCCGGCGCTGACGCCGATGAGGACGCCCCGGAAGCCCGCCAGCTTTTCCCGGAGGCGGACGCGGCGGAAAAAGGCGTTCTGGGTGGGCACATGGCCGCCGCCCAGGAGGATGACGTCGTAGGCGGCCGGGTCCGGCCCGACCGCGCGGTCGTCCCACAGGTCCACGGGGCCGAGGGACAGACCGCTCCGGGCCAGCGCCCCGGCGAAAAACGCCGCCATCCGGTCGTTGTCCCCGTGCTCCCCCGGCGACGCGGCGACGATGAGGCACCGGGCCCGCCCCGGCCAGCGGGCGGCCAGGTTTTCCACGAAGCCGTTCATGGGGTCCAGCCCGTCCACCGCGCGGCTGCCGTCCAGCGGGCCGGTGGGGCTGTTGGTCAAAAACAGGGTCGGGCCGCGGTCCGGCCGGGAGCTCTGGCCGCCCACGTCACACCACCAGCCCGTCAAGGAACTCCCTGGCGGAGCGCAGGTCGGCCTCGCTGGGCCGCCCCTTGGCGATGCCGCCCACCAGCTTGAAGGGGCCGAAGGTGTCGTAGCCCTTGCAGAAGAACTGGCCCAGCACCTGGGGGTTCCGGTCGGCGAGGGCGGCGCGGATGGCGTCGCTGTTTTTGGCCGAGGGCGAACCGCCGGTGAAGACGAAAAAGGTCTTGCCGCCGGCGGGGAAGTGCCGCTGGGCGAAGTCGATGACGCTCTGGTGGAACTTGCCGAAGTAGATGCCGGAGGCGAAGCCGATCACGTCGTAGCGCGCCGGGTCAAAGGCCGCCTGGCCGGCGACGTCGATGAGCTCCACGTCCTCCCGGCCCCCGGCCATGGCCTCCACCACCTTCGCGGTGTTGCCGTGGTGCTGGGAGCGGTAACAAATGGCGATCTTCATAGCTGTCCTCTCCTTTTGCCCCGTGGGGCGGGATAGCTCCATCTTAACCGCCGCCCGGCCAAATGTCAAATGCCCCGCAGACGAGCGACGCGTCGGCGGCTTTCGTCGAAAAATGGAAAGTTGTTTTGCCTCCATGGGTACCGCCCCGACAAGGCTTCCAGTTGTTTCATGGGATAAGTTCCGCGGGGCGGTCCAAACTAGGCGTGGGTCGAAAAGACCCGGACGACAAACGGAAAAAAGAGAAAAGGAGAAACGACCATGTCTAGCAAGAACTCCAACAAGCTGAACATCCCCGAGGCCCGGGACGCCATGGACAAGTTCAAGATGGAGGCCGCCAACGAGGTTGGCGTCAACCTGAAGCAGGGCTACAACGGCGACCTGACCTCCCGCCAGGCCGGCTCCGTGGGCGGCCAGATGGTCAAGAACGTGTCGCCCATGCGAAAGACGAGTTTTTGGCGGAATGACAGGACCGCGCCGGGGCATACGGTGGAGGCCAGGTACATAGCGTGTCTTATTGTGTGATGGAATATCGTGAATTCTCGAGTCACTGTTCATACGGGCAGCGATTCGAATTTTGGCACATTTTGTTCGCTGTGGACTTTCCCAGAGGTGGATACAGAAGAAAAAACCAAATTTAATCCACGCATTCCGCGAGGGGCGCGACGGATTGCGCCCCCAGGTACGCCGGACGCAACTGATTTCGACCCACGCACCCCGTGTGGGGTGCGACCTCCAGCGCGATCAACCTGTTCATCCAAAACACATTTCAACCCACGCACCCCTTGCGGGGTGCGACGCCATCGAGGGCGAGCGCTTCGATTGCCTCATCATTTCAACCCACGCACCCCTTGCGGGGTGCGACTGCGGATGAAGAGAGCAACACAGCAGACCACCGGATTTCAACCCACGCACCCCTTGCGGGGTGCGACCGCTCCAGGGCCGCCTCTATCCACTTGTCCGGGATATTTCAACCCACGCACCCCTTGCGGGGTGCGACGGGGCCCTGGGCGAGATCGTCCTGGCCCCCGGACAATTTCAACCCACGCACCCCTTGCGGGGTGCGACCAGGGCGCGAAACCGCTTGGCCTGGTGGTTTTTATTTCAACCCACGCACCCCTTGCGGGGTGCGACGCCGCACCGCCTCAAAGGTGGTGGGGTCGGCCCAGATTTCAACCCACGCACCCCTTGCGGGGTGCGACCGTAGAGACCGGGGATCAGGTCAGTCATCGCCCGATTTCAACCCACGCACCCCTTGCGGGGTGCGACCAGTTGATCCACGACGCCAAGCTGGAGGCGTTCGTGATTTCAACCCACGCACCCCTTGCGGGGTGCGACGGCGATGTACCGCTGGACAGAGGCGGCCAAGTTATTTCAACCCACGCACCCCTTGCGGGGTGCGACTCGCCCTGGGCTTGTGGTACGACCTCTACCGGGGATTTCAACCCACGCACCCCTTGCGGGGTGCGACTCTTCGAGCCGGGGGACCACCACCGGCTGGCGGGATTTCAACCCACGCACCCCTTGCGGGGTGCGACCCAGGTGAAGTGGGTCAACTCGTCAAAGGCGATATTTCAACCCACGCACCCCTTGCGGGGGGCGACACCGGGTCCCCGGCCCGTTTGCCCTGCACCGGGAATTTCAACCCACGCACCCCTTGCGGGGTGCGACGGTACTATGATAATCTCTTCTCGCCGGATTTGGCATTTCAACCCACGCACCCCTTGCGGGGTGCGACAAAGGAGCAAGAGAGTTTCAAAGGCAAGTTACAATTTCAACCCACGCACCCCTTGCGGGGTGCGACGCCGAGCAACAGCGAGATCATCCACATCTTCGAATTTCAACCCACGCACCCCTTGCGGGGTGCGACGTTCTATGGCTTCTAAAGTTTCTGGAGTGATGCATTTCAACCCACGCACCCCTTGCGGGGTGCGACAGTATTATGGCAATGCACCTTATGAGTTGGGCGGATTTCAACCCACGCACCCCTTGCGGGGTGCGACGGACGGGCTGTTGGAGCGGCAGGACGCCGTGGAATTTCAACCCACGCACCCCTTGCGGGGTGCGACACGGCGGCGGAGGAGGTGACGCGGGCCAGGGTGGTATTTCAACCCACGCACCCCTTGCGGGGTGCGACGCCTGTCCGGGTCCACCGCGTACCACCCCACCGCATTTCAACCCACGCACCCCTTGCGGGGTGCGACTCGATGAATTTTTGACCCGAACAGCCTATTTACCTATTTCAACCCACGCACCCCTTGCGGGGTGCGACCGTTTGGGCGGTCCTATTTTGTGCGTAATATTGAATTTCAACCCACGCACCCCTTGCGGGGTGCGACGTTAGAGGGGTCTGGTTTGGTCTGGTTAATCGGATTTCAACCCACGCACCCCTTGCGGGGTGCGACGCCGTCGGGGTCCTCAGCAAATGCCAGGACCGGATTTCAACCCACGCACCCCTTGCGGGGTGCGACTCAGATTTTTACCTAGATTTAACAATCCGTAGCCAATTTCAACCCACGCACCCCTTGCGGGGTGCGACGTAAATAGGGGACGGCGGATTTTTTGTTTACGCCTATTTCAACCCACGCACCCCTTGCGGGGTGCGACATGAGTAGCCGGGAAATTGATAAAAAGGTCAAGATTTCAACCCACGCACCCCTTGCGGGGTGCGACGTCAGGCGGGGTGTGGCGCTCCTCGCCGCCAACATTATTTCAACCCACGCACCCCTTGCGGGGTGCGACGTCATGGCGTTTTCCACGGCGGTATAAATCATGATTTCAACCCACGCACCCCTTGCGGGGTGCGACGATTGTACTGTTGCTCTTGCTTGTGGACAATTGCATTTCAACCCACGCACCCCTTGCGGGGTGCGACGGCAGCTTGTCCTTGGCCTCTTCCCACTCCGCCAGATTTCAACCCACGCACCCCTTGCGGGGTGCGACCTTGGCCGGGTCCGCGTCGCCGTACTTGGCCGCCAGATTTCAACCCACGCACCCCTTGCGGGGTGCGACATGGCAACCATCCCAACACGGTCTGTACGACAACATTTCAACCCACGCACCCCTTGCGGGGTGCGACGTTAAAACCGTCAGTTCCAGATATTATGCCAGACGATTTCAACCCACGCACCCCTTGCGGGGTGCGACGCCTACAATCTGACCCGGTGTATGGCCTTGCCTCATATTTCAACCCACGCACCCCTTGCGGGGTGCGACGATATAATTGCTCCGGAGATAACCGTTATACGTAATTTCAACCCACGCACCCCTTGCGGGGTGCGACTATCCTTGATGCCAATAAAGGGTAAGTATAGCTATTTCAACCCACGCACCCCTTGCGGGGTGCGACCTTGCGTATGCCGTCACCCACACCCCCCACGGGTAATTTCAACCCACGCACCCCTTGCGGGGTGCGACCTCAAATGTTATAATTTGGACGTACCCAGCAATAAATTTCAACCCACGCACCCCTTGCGGGGTGCGACCCGCTCGCATATGGTTGGGTTTTAATGCCCTCCAAATTTCAACCCACGCACCCCTTGCGGGGTGCGACTGGAGGACGCTTTGACGTTTTGCTTTTCCGCAAGATTTCAACCCACGCACCCCTTGCGGGGTGCGACCAACCAAACCCGGCGGCGGTGGCGGCTCATTCTCTATTTCAACCCACGCACCCCTTGCGGGGTGCGACTTGTTCGCTCTCCAAAAAACGCTTTAGTTTACCATTTCAACCCACGCACCCCTTGCGGGGTGCGACCTGCCCTCCATCACGGGAGAAAGAGTGGTCTCCTATTTCAACCCACGCACCCCTTGCGGGGTGCGACTGGGCTCTCCCAACTGACAATATGATTATAACAATTTCAACCCACGCACCCCTTGCGGGGTGCGACCGGAAAGGGGGGGATAATATGTATTACGGTTTGCGATTTCAACCCACGCACCCCTTGCGGGGTGCGACTGGTGGACGGTGGATATTGTCGAAAACGGATGAATTTCAACCCACGCACCCCTTGCGGGGTGCGACAGCAAACCTGCCCAAAATCCCCCAAAGAATTCTGTACGATCTGCGAAAAAACATTTGTATTAAGAGCATTTCAGGCCGGGTAGACCGCTTTTCCCAGCGGCAGACCGCCCTTTTTGCCGAAAAAGAGGTGCGAACCTCTGGCGATTTCCTGTCCGCTTGCCCCTCGCACCGGCTATACCATCAGCACGCCCTCCGGCTCGTAGGACGCCTTCGCGCCGAAGTGCTCGATTTTGTTCTGGTACTTATTTCCAAGCTGATAGAATCGCAGACTGTCCTTTGCCGGATCGATGATCTCCAGCAGCTTGGCCTGGAGCAGCTTGTACTGCGCCGGGTCCACCAGGCACTCGAACACCGAGTTCTGGACCCGCTGGCCGTAGTTGACGCACTGCTTTGCCACCCGCCGTAGCCGTTTTCGCCCGGCGGCGTCCTCTGTATTCACGTCATAGGTGATGAGCACCAGCATAGGACCGCCTCACTTCCACAGAAAGGGCGGATAGCCGTCCAGATCGCCCCGGAGATACCGGGCCAGCAGCAGGGCCTGGACATAGGGCGTCAGCCCCCAG